>JABRVY010000066.1:0-32414 GCA_039961755.1 Acidobacteriota bacterium
ATCCACCACCTGCTCTTCTCCGATCTCGCGGGCCCGGTCAACGCCACCGCCCCCACCCCCCTCTCCAACGTCCAGTTCACCCGCACGCTGGGGCGAATCCTGCGGCGGCCGGTCATCGCGCCAGTTCCCGCGGCGGCGGTGCGCCTGGCGGCAGGGGAGATGGGGGAGGAGCTGCTGCTGCGGGGGGCGCGCATCCTGCCCCGCCGGGCGCTGGCCGACGGCTTCACCTTCCAGGACCCCGATCTGGAGTCGGCGCTGCGCTTCGAGCTGGGCCGCTGATCCAACCCACCGCCATTCACCGGTTGTCCGCCGCCATTGGCCGACGGACGCGGGACGGCGTCCCGGCCGGCGCGTACACTGTGGACAGGGAGGAAGCCATGGAGCGACCGGCGAGCTTCAACGTCACCCCCAAGCTGGTGCTGGGGGTCCTCGTCCTGGCGCTGGGGGTGATCTTCACCCTGGACAATTTGGGCGTGGTGGACGGGGGCGATATCCTTTATTACTGGCCCATCGGCCTGGTGGCGCTGGGGGTGGCCAAGGTGCTGCAGCCCCACGGGCGGGGCTTCGGGGTCGTGCTGGTGGTGGTCGGCTCCTGGCTGCTCCTGGAGCGGCTGGAGGTGGTGCCCTGGAGCCTGTGGGACCTCTGGCCCCTGATTCTGGTGGCCATCGGCGCATCCCTCATCTGGCGTACGGTGGTGCCCCGCGTCAAGCGTGCGGCGGCCAGCACCTCGGCTGACCTGAACGTGGCGGCGGTGCTGGGGGGGGCCGAGCCGCGCATCACGGCGACCGACTTCCGCGGCGGCGACGCCCTGGCGGTCATGGGCGGCTGCAAGATCGACCTGCGCGAGGCGAAGGTCGCCCCCGAGGGAGCCACCATCGACGTCTTCGCCTTCTGGGGCGGGATCGAAATCCTGGTGCCCCAGGAGTGGTCGGTGGAGATCCGCGGCACGCCCATCCTGGGGGGCTTCGAGGACAAGACCCGCGGCGGTTCCCCTGACGGCTCCCAGCGCCTGACGATCACCGGCATGGCCATCATGGGGGGCGTCGAGGTCAAGAACTAGCCATGCACCCCATCCTGGCCAACCGCCGCCGGCTCATCGCCTACCTGCTGGCGTGGATTCCCCTGACGGGGCTGCTGGTGGTGCTGCTGGCCCGCAGCGGCCCCTCCCCCTGGGAGGAGGCCGTGGCGATGGGGATCCCCCTCGGCCTGTTGCTGGCGTTCATGTGCCTGGCCTCCTTCTATCCCACCCGCTCGGTACCGCTGGCCCCGCTGCGAGTGGGGCGGCTGGTGGGGGTGCACGCCGGGGCTACGACCCTTTCCGTGGGGCTGTGGCTGCTGGCCGCCGCCAACCTGGCGGCCATGTACGGCCAGCTGCCCCACTTCGCAGGCATCGAGGAGCGCTTTTTGGGCCAGGCGCCGGTGCTGGCGGGGGTGGGCGCCCTGCTGTACCTCCTGGCCACCGCCGGGCATGCTCTGGTGCTGGCCGTACAGGCCAGCGAGCAGCACGCCCGCCGGGCCCTGGAAGCCAAGCTGGCGGCGCGCCAGGCGGAGCTGGATGCCCTGCGGGCGCAGCTCGACCCCCACTTCCTCTTCAACGCCCTGAACTCCATCAGCTCCCTCGCTAGCAGCGAGCCCGAGGCGGCGCGGGAGATGTGCGTGCGCCTGGCCTCCTTCCTGAGGGGCTCCCTGCGCCTCGCCGGACCCCGGACGATCCCCCTGCGGGACGAGCTGTCCCTGGCGCGGGACTACCTGGCGGTGGAGCAGGCCCGCTTCGGCGCCCGCCTGCACGTCCACCTGGACGTGAACGATGCCGCCCTCGATGTCGCCGTGCCACCGCTGGTGTTGCAACCGCTGGTGGAGAACGCCGTGACGCATGGCATCGCCCAGCAGCTGGAGGGGGGAACGATCCGCATCGAGGGGCGGCGCCACGGCGATCACCTGACCCTGGTGGTGGAAAACCCGTGCCCCGAGGATGGGTCAGGCCAGGGCGGCCTGGGGGTGGGGCTGGCCAACGTCCGTCGGCGTCTGGCCGCCGCCTTCGGAGAGAACGCCCACCTGACCGCCCGCCGGACGGGGGGCCACTACCGGGTCGAACTGTCCCTGCCCGTCGGCGACCCCCCTGCCCCCCCGCCGGGCACGCTACCATCCGTCCCGTGAGCCCTGCGCCCCTCAGGGTGCTGATCGTGGACGACGAGGAGCCGGCCCGCGCCCTGCTGCGCGAGTACCTGGCGAAGTGCGACGACGTGGATCTGGTGGGAGAGTGCGCCAACGGCTTCGAGGCGGTCAAGGCGGTGGCGGAGCTGCGCCCCCAGCTGCTGCTCCTGGACGTCCAGATGCCCAGGCTTGACGGCTTCGAGGTGCTGGAGCTGCTCCCCGAGGCCCCGGCGGTGATCTTCGTCACCGCCCACGACGAGTTTGCCCTGCGCGCCTTCGAGGCGCACGCCGTGGACTACCTCCTGAAGCCCTTCTCGCCGGAGCGCCTGGCCGAGGCGATCCGCCGCGCCCGCACCCGCCTGGGCCAGGCCCCGCCGGTTGCCGCCGCCGCCCTGCACCGCGCCGCCCGGCCGACCATGCCCTACCTGAAACGCGTACTGGTGCGCGAGGGCACCAGGGTCCACGTGCTGCCGGTGGCGGCCATCGACTACGTGGAGGCGCAGGACGACACCCTAGTCCTCCACGTCGCCGGGGCGCGCCACCGCAAGCCGCAGACCCTCACCGCCCTCGAGGCGCAGCTCGACCCCGGCCGCTTCGTGCGCATCCACCGCACGTTTCTCCTGAACGTGGAGCGCCTGGCTCGGCTGGAACGGTACGCCAAGGACTCCTACCTGGCCATCCTCACGGACGGCACCCGCCTGCCGGTCAGCCGCGCCGGCCACGCCCGCCTGCAGCAGTTGCTCCGTTGACTCTCGCCGACCGGTCATGTGCTATCATTCACAAAGGCTGCGCACTCGCGTGGCCATCCCCACGTGCCCGGCGCCACGACAGCCGCCGGAGAGACAAGGAGCGTGACCCATGGCCAGGTACACCGTTGTCAGCATGCCGGGTGACGGCATCGGCAAGACCGTCCTCCCCGAGGCCATCCGCGTCCTCGACGCGGTGGGCTTTGACGCCACCTACGTGCACGGCGACATTGGCTGGGAGTTCTGGTGTCGCGAGGGCAACGCCCTGCCCGACCGCACCATCGCGCTGCTGGAGCGGCACAAGCTGGGCCTGTTCGGGGCCATCACCTCCAAGCCCAAGAAGGAGGCCGACGCCGAGCTGGCGCCGGAGCTCAAGGGCAAGGGGCTGTCCTACTACTCCCCCATCGTCACCATGCGCCAGCGCTTCGGCCTGGACATCTGCCTGCGCCCCTGCCGCTCCTTCGCCGGCAACCCGCTGAACTTCATCCGCAAGGCCCCTGGCGGAGGGTTCGAAGAGCCGGAGGTGAACGCCGTCATCTTCCGGCAGAACACCGAAGGGTCCTACACCGGGGTGGAGTGGACCAACCCCCCGGCGGTGGTCCGGGAAGCCCTGGCGACTCACCCCAAATTCAAGCCGTTCAAGGACGTGCCCGGCGAGGACATGGCCATATCGACGCGCATCGTCACCCGTCCGGTGATCGCCCGCATCGTGCGCGCCGCCTTCGACTACGCCCGCGCCCACGGCTACCGCTCCGTCACCGTCGCCGAAAAGCCCAACGTGCTGCGGGAAACCTCGGGGATGTTCGAGGAGGTGGCCAGGCAGGTGGCCGCCGACTACCCCGACGTGCAGCTGTGGTCGGTCAACATCGACGCCATCATGATGTGGCTGACCAAGAACCCCGAGGAGTACGGCGTCATCGTCTGCGAGAACCTGTTCGGCGACATCATCTCCGACGCCTTCGCCGGCCTCGTGGGGGGCCTGGGGTTTGCCTGCTCCGGCAACATCGGCCCCGAGGTGGCGGTGTTCGAACCCACCCACGGCTCGGCACCCAAGTACGAGAAGCTCGAGCCCTCCATCGTCAACCCCATTGCCATGATCCTCTCCGCCGCCATGCTGTGCGACCACGTGGGCGAGCGGGACAAGGGGGATCGCATCCGCGCCGCCATCGCCCGCGTGGTGGCCGAAGGGAAGGTGCGCACCTACGACATGCTGCGCCTGCCCGGCGGGCCCAACGCCATCGCTCAGGGGGCGGCCAGCACCCAGCAGATGACCGACGCCATCCTCGCTGCGTTGTAGGTCGCTCGGCTAGACCACGACGGGGTCGCGGCAGACAGGGGGTGCGGGCGCGGCCGGTGTTCCGGCGTCCGATCATCTGCTAGGCTTCAGACATGTCGAGACTCACCACCGACATGGACCGAGCCGAGCTGAGGCCGTACTTCCTGTGGGACGAGGAGCTCACCCTGGGGGAGTTGCGCCAGGCCCTGGCCAGCGGCGACGAAGCGAAAAGGTTGCGGCTCCTGGCGAAAGTGCTGCGGGAGGCCAGGGACGACGAAGTGTGGCGACTCGTCTCGCCGACTGAGGTCGCCGAAGCCTTGCCTCGGCTGGCGCCCTTTCTCGGTCGGCGTCGGGCGTTCTGGGAGTTCCTGATCACCGGGTGGCGTCAGGATGGGCTCCTCCCATAGGTTGTCCGCCTGGCAAGAGCAGGTCCTGCGCGAGTTTTTTGCGCGGGAACGGGGATTCTTTCTCACCGGGGGGGCGGCGCTGGTTGGCTTTTACCTCGGTCACCGGCGGACGGATGACCTCGATCTCTTCACCGCCGACGAGCACGCCTTCGAAAGCGGTGTGCGCACGGTCCACGAGATAGCAGCGGTGCTCGGTGCCCACCTGGAGGCGCGTCGCACCGGCCCGGGGTTTCGACGCTTCGTGCTGACCCGGGGAGATGATGCCGTGGTCCTTGACCTGGTCCTCGATCGGGCGGCGGGCGAAACTGCCAGTCGTCCGCAACGCAGCGGGGTCGTGCTCGACCCGCCCGAGGAGATCCTGGCCAACAAGCTGACGGCCCTGGCTTCGCGCGCCGAGGTGCGCGACCTGATCGACGTCATGATGCTGGAGAGGGAAGGCCTGCGCGTGGAGGACGCGCTCGAGGCGGCCCTGGTGAAAGACGGTGGGTGCACTCCGGCTACCCTGGCGTGGGTGCTCTCCCAGATCGAGATTGCCGACGGCGCCAGACTCCCTGGAGACGTCCCCGCTGCGACACTGCGTGAGTACCTGGCAACGCTCATCAAGCGCCTGCGAGTCGCCGCCTTTCCCCAGGGAACGTGACCTCACCCCGGCCGCTGGCCGCAGCTGCAGGAGAGACCCCAGGCCTTTGCCCGAACCAGGCGCCAGGGGCCAGCCGGCGGGCGCGCGCCAGGTGAGGCGTCGCCTCCGCCGGGCGCCCGGCGGCGATGAGCGCCTCGGCGAGCACCCGCTCCGCCAGCGCCACCCAGGCGAAGACCTCCCACGACTCGCGCCCCCGCCGCTCCAGCTCCTCCAGGGCGGTCCGGGCCAGGCTCCGCGCCTGCCGGGCGTCGCCCCGCCGCGTCGCCAGCCGGGCCAGGAGAAGCCGTCCGTGGGCGACCAGCTCGGGGTCGGCCGATAACCGCTCTGCCGCCTGTCTGGTGACCCCCTCCTCGGCCCCCCGCTCGTGCGCCGCCCAGAGTCGGATGAACGGTGCGGTCACGAGAATTGACTCCCTCCCCGTCTCGTCCAGCAGCGGCGAGGTCCAGTCGGCGGCGGCGAAGGCCGCCAGCGCCCGGAGATCCTGCCCCGTGGTCGACGGCCGCCTGCCACTCATCTGGCTCTCCCAGAACGCCGCCACCCCTTCCACGCTCTTCCCCTGCCAGGCGTCGAGCAGCGCCAGCGCCACCAGGGCATCGAGAGGTCCCCTGCCGGCCAGCCCGAGCCTGCGCGATCGCAGCAGCGCCGCTTCCGCCTCGGCGAATCGCCCCGCAATGGCCAGTTGCTCCCCCTGCCGGAGCGGCAGATCAAGCTCGTCCGGCATCCCCGCCGCGGCCTCGGCGAGCGCGGCCGCAGCCGCCTCGTGGGCGCCCGCCCGGGCCAGGGAGCGGGCCAGCAACAGGGTGGTGGCCAGCTGCATGGACGGCTCGGCCAGTACCGCACCGTGCGCCTGCGCCAGCCCGGCGCGAATGGTGGAAAGACTGCCAACGCCACTCTCCAGACCTCGGCAGGCAAGCCCCAGCTCGCGCCAGAACCGGGCGCGGGATTTCCACCCTCGCCCCGCCAGGCCGTGGCTCGCCGGGTTGCCGCTTGCATCCAGCGCGATCACCTCCTCGCCCACCTTGAGGTTGATCCCCGCCGGCCCGGCGCTGGCGATCCTGGCCACGCCGGCGAAGGGACCGAGCGGCACATACGCCGGCACCACGGCGGCACTCAGCGACAGGGCGTCGTTTGCAGGGGTCGCCAAATCCGGGGACACAAACGTATCCCCGGCCCGCTCCAGCTCCTGACCGACCGGCACGATCAGCAGGACGCGCTGGAACCCCAGGGGATTGTTGATTCCCGTCGCCACCACCTCGGGCCGCCCGTCGCCATCGAGGTCCGCCGACACCACGTCGTGCAGCGACCCCGAGTTGACGAACAGCGCCCGGGGCGCCCCCCTGGCCCGCAGGTTCCACCCTCCCAGCACGGTGGGGTACCAGCGGGCGTGGGGAGTGGTCCATACCAGATCGGCGCCCCCGTCCCCATCCAGGTCCATCGGGGTGACGAAGGGCCCCAAGGAACTCGGGGAAAAATCGGGAAAGTGAGTTCGCAGCTGCGACAGGGTGGACGCCGTGCTGGCCGCCACCGCCCCGTCGCCAGCCAGCACGATGAGATCGGTGGTGCCCTCGGGGGAGGCCACGGAAGGATTGCGCAGGGCCACGATCACCTCGGGCGTCGGGTCGCCCAGCACATCGGCGGGAATGGGAACCGGCTCGAAGCCGGGAAACTCCCGGTGCCACAACTCCCGACCCTGCTGGTCCAGGGAAATCACCTGCGAACCGGCCGTGGTCACCGAGGTCAGGTCTCTCTGGCCCCCCAGCCAGAGCGCCACCCCGCCGGCGACCCCGAGGGATGCCGCCAGCGCCCCGCCCGCAAGGCCACGCCGCCAGCGCGGTGACACCAGCAGTTGGCGGCGTTCCAGGGCGGCCAGCGCCTGCCTCGCATCGCGGAAGCGGTCGCCGGGTTGCCGCTCCAGCAGCCGCAGGATGAAGCGCGCCAGCCAGGCCGGGCAGTCGGGCCGCAAGCGGCGGGGGGACGGGGCGCGGGTGGTGAGTCGCGGCTCCCCACTGGCGTTGCGGGAAGGATCGAAGAGTCGCTGTCCGGTCACCAGCTCGAACAGCGTCGCCCCCAGGGCGAACAGATCCGACGCCGGCCCCGCCTCCCACCCCATCAGCTGCTCGGGGCTCATGTAGGCCGGCGTCCCCACGGCCGCGTACGTCCACGTCACCTCGGAGCCCTCGACGATGCTGCGCGCCAGCCCCAGGTCGGCGAGCTTGATCTCGCCGTCAGCGCCGACCAGAAGGTTCGATGGTTTGACGTCCCGGTGCACCACCTGCCGGACATGGAGATGGGCGAGGGCTTCGAGAACCTGCCGCGCCACCTCGATCACTTCAGAGATGGCGAAGGGGCCTTGCCGTTGCAACCGTTCGGCCAGGGATCCCCCCGGCAGCCACTCCATCACGATGGCCAGCCGCTTGCCCACCTCGATGAGCTCGTAGATTCGCACCAGATTGGGGTGCTGCAAGGAGCGCCCCAGGCGGACCTCCCGGCGCAGCCGCTCCCGCGCCGCCGGAGTCAGCTCGGGGCGAAACAGCTTGACCGCCACCGGCTCGTCCAGCTCCCCGTCGTGGGCGAGCCACACCTCCGCCTGGCCGCCCTGCGCCACCCAGCGCACCGCGCGCCAGCGTCGGGGCAGCCCCGGGTCGCCCGGCGGGCGCGCCTGCAACTCCCCGGACCAGCTCTGAGTCACCCCCGCCTGGTTCAGTTCCCCGCCATCCCCCATTGGCAGACGATTCTACCGCTCCGCTGGCAACGCCCGACATCAGTCCTTCATGACCGCGTGACGTTGTCATGGGTCAAGATCAGATTACTGCTAACAGAGTCTACCGGCCTTCAAGAGAGCACACCTCATCCTGCGATGCATCGTATCTGCGGTAACCGCCGATGCCCCAACAAGATGTGTGCGGCAGCGACGCCACTCGCAGCCGTCAAGGCAAGGCCGCCAGCGAACCAGCAGGAGGCTCCTGGTGGGTCCGGGCTCTCAGCGAAGGTAACCCAGGGAGCGAAGGCGGGCACGCTCCTCGTCACTCAGTCGCGGGGACGCCGGGGTGACTTCCGGGGCATTCTTGGGTCGGTCCTCCAGGCGGTTGAGGAGTGCCAGCAGCATGGCTGCACGCTCCGGGTGGCTCGTGGCCAGGTTGTGGAGCTCCCCGGGATCGGCGCGAAGATCAAAGAGTTCGTCGACGGGGGGCTCGCTTTCCATGGTGCGGATCAGCTTCCAGCCGTCGAAAAGCACCGCCTGACGCCGCCACGGCGATTCCGGCGGGAACGTCTCCGCCCACACCGGCCGGCGAGACAGTTCCTCGCTCGAGGCGGCAAGGAGAGAAAGCCCTTGGGTCGGCTGCGCCGCTGGCAGGCCCAGCAAATCGAGAATGGTGGGCGTGACATCGACGAGCGAAACTGGTGCGGTAACGACCCGTCTGGTGATCTTCTTTCCTGGCTTTACGATGATCAGAGGGACACGCAACGCCGGCTCATACAGACGGGAAATGTGACCCACATGCTCATGCTCTCCGAGACTTTCACCGTGGTCCCCAACAAAAACGACGACCGTATTGTGCAGCATTCCTCGTGCTTTCAGCAAGGCAAGCATCCGACCGATATTGCCATCCATGTATTCCACTTCTGCGGCGTACCGAGCGCGAATTTCTCCTGCCGGCAAATCCTCCGCGAAGGCCACGGACAGCGTCACCGGCACCGTCTTGGCGGTGCGGTTTTCCAGCGTCACAATGGGAGTAAACGCACCGTAGGATGACAACGGAAAATACGTTTTCACGCCGTCAACGTCGCAGTGTGGCGACGGCACAGCCACCACCTCGGACGACGAGCTGGCCAGCGAGTGGAGCAGCAGGGGAAACGGTTGACCGCGGGTGGCGACGCGCGCCTCGATGGACGTCTGACCAGGTGGCACCACCACTTCGAGCCAATGGCCACGGCCATTGGCTGGAATGACCCCGGCTCGCTCGGCCCCGACGGCCAGTTCGACTTGCGGATAGGCAAGATCGGGAGGGGCGTAGGGTTCGTGGGGATCCGAATAATGCAACCAGAGGAAAAAGGGACCTCTTTCCTGCTCTCGCACCCACGCGCCGGCGGCGCGGTTGATCTCCTGGGCATTCCTCATCCAGTCGGCACCGAAGGTGTCATCGAAAACCTCGAAACCTTGAGCGAAACCGAACTGCCTGGCCAGAACACCAAGGCTGACGAAAGCGGCGGTGGCGAATCCCTTTCGATTGAGGTGCTCGGCCAGCGTTTCGTAGGTGTCCGCAAGGCGATGCGTGTTGTTGGTGACGCCCGCATGGCGTGGGTGCAGAGAGGTAAACATCGCTGCGTGGCTGGGACCAGTGATTGGCGAGGGGGCATAAACGTTCGTGAAAACCATCCCACTTTCCGCCAACCTGTCGATATTGGGGGTGGCGACCTGCCCACCGTAGCAGCCCAGATGATCGGCGCGCAAGGTATCAGCAACGATGAGAAGGAGGTTCGAGCCATCCCCTCGAAAATCGGCTCCGCCCCACAGGGCGAGCTTGTCTATGCCCAACACGACCGGCTTCTGGGCACGTGCAACGATGCGCGGCTGCAGCAGAGCCGTGGCGGTGTTGGCGGCCAGGGAGCGGGAATCTCTGCCAGCGTGAATGATGGCCTCACCGCCAGCCTCTGCCAGATCGCCCAGGTCGGCGTCGCAGGGGGTTGCCAATGAGTGCGCGATGCATTGGGCAACAAGCACTGGCTGCTGGCTACCACTGCGGCGCGCGTACACCGACACCTGGGCCTGGGACTCTCTGCCTGGAGCCACGTGAAAACGAGCCCGAGCCTCCCCCCACGTTCTCTCCACCGGCAGGACGAAGCCAACCCCAGGTGGCAGCAGATAGCCGAAGGACGTGCGCTCGACGGCCGCCGAAGGAATCAATCGCGGCCGCCTGGCGTCCTTCACCGCCGGGAACGGAGCTACTTCGATCCACTCGAACGCGGCTGCCAGCCGGCGCCGATCAGAGGAGCCAGGAAGGACCTCCGCAGGAACGGTGGCACGGGAGAATTCGAAGGTAATTCGATTCTCCCCTGCATGAATACTCCCGCCGGGCAGAGGCAATTCGATGGTCGTGGCCCCGCTGGCCAGCGCCGCCTGACCGATGAGGGAGTCGTTGACCTTGATTTTCACCAGCTGGGAAGGCGCCCCCGGCCACGTCAATGGCCACGCACGGAAAGACAACCACTGGGAACCAGCCGGGACCATTTGGAGCGATACCTCTGCCCGCTCTGCTATGGCCCAGGCAAAGCTCTCCGCCGAGTTTGTCGGTCGCTCTGGCACCGCCCAGCCACTCAGCAGGGCGCCGACATCCTCCGGCTCGAAATCCAGGACCGTGTGATCCCGTACGAGCGCGAGGTCGCCATGGGTGTGCAGGAGATCGACCACAACGCGCTCTTCCGGTCCGGACCCGGTGTCCGGACCATCCGGGTTCGCGATGACCCGGGGCACGATGACGAGCTCGGCACGGCTACCCGCCGCAAAGCCCAGGTCGAAGCTCGCCTCCCGGCGCTCGCCGGCCCGCACACGTGGCCCTGGGAGTCTTTTTTCAGACCCGTTTGCCTTGACCCAAAGGTCGAGAGCAATCGCGGTGGCACTCCCGTTGAAGCACGCCATACGGGCGCTGGGAGCCCGTCGAGGAATCTTGACCTCCCCAGCCAGTCCCCGCCCGGGCAGTAGCGAATACCCCCACGGGAAATGACTGAGCGTCATATCGGGGAGACCATCGGGCCGTTCGACTTCTGGCCCGTACCGCCGTTGGGATACCTCCAACCACGCGAATGCCGCGGCGAGCGGGCGCTGGTCTATGGCCCCCGGCTCGATCGCGTTGGGCGTCCCGAGGCGAGAGAACTCGAACGTCAGCGTATTCCGACCGGGACTGATCCGCTCGACTGGCAGAGCCAGGGAGTAGGTCCGCCTACCGGGTTGCAGGGCGAGAGTGCCGGCCAGAGTGTCATTGATCCGCACCGAGACTTTCTGTTCGGGAGCCCCCTCCCAGTGGAAGGGCCAGGCGCGGATGGTCAGGTAGTCGTCCGGTCCAGGGAGCAGCCAGACCGCCACCTCCGCCCGTCGTGCGGTGGCCCATCGAATGTCTTCACCGGTCACGTCGTCCGTTTCGGGGTCTCCCCAGCCGTCCAACAGAGCGGTGCTCGAGAAGCCGACGCCAAAATCCTCCAGAGCCCGCGTCGTCACCACGCGGGCGTTCCAATCGTCTTCCAACAAATCGAGATAGACGCCTTGACCCCGGGCACAGGCAAGGGTAAAGAGGCAGAGCGCCAGTGTCCACGCTGGCCCCCTCGCGAGCTGGAGCCACGGCCCACGCCGCGGGGCGCTGCAAGAAGTGCTCATGAGCCTGCTCCAGCCCTCCTCTGCATCGAAGCGAAGCCGGCTACCCGGTGGCCACCGTCAGGCGGCAGAGGAAGCGGCCTGGTCCGGGGCCGAAAACTACCGGTTCTGGTCGGCACGTCGCAACTGCGCGAGCGGACCGGGAAGGGGCGGCCCACCCTCTTCCAGGCGAGCGGGCGGCGGTGTGTAAGGCGCTTCTCTCGAGGGTTCAGTGGCCTGCGCCGCAAGAGGCAGCGGTTCCCCGAACGCCAGCCGAAGGCCAAAGGAGAAGTCGCCGAAACCGGGAATATCCCCGAAGCGGATGGCGGAACGAACGAACCGTGCATAGTTGAACCACGAACCTCCGCGGAGCACGCGATACGAGCCCTGACGCGGCCCCACCGGGTCCACCACCGGCCCTGCCGGGTAGGGAGAGTACCAGTCCTCCACCCACTCTGCCAGACTCCCGTGGACATCATAAAGCCCCCAGGGGTTGGCTATCTTGCTCATGACGGTCCGAGTTCCGTCGAGAGAGTTGGCGCACCACCATGCCTGGGCATCCAGTTCTGGACATCCTCCACAGGCCCCATCGCAACGCAAGGGCCACCTGGGCGTTGGTCCCCGGGAGACACTGTGGCCGTACGCCGACGTGGTTCCGGCACGCGCCGCGTACTCCCACTCGGCCTCGCTGGGAAGACGGAATCTTGCGGACTGCCCGGTCAAGCCCAGCATCTGGTTGAGCTGGGCAACAAAGCCGCCCCTTTCGCCGCAGACTTCACTCCTGAGCCCGCAGGCGGCGTACCAACTTATGGAATCCTGGGGACAATTCTCTCCGCAGTCGGGGAAGCGGGTCGGGGAGGAACCGACGACCTCGCGCCAGACTCCTTGGGTCACTTCGTGGCGGGCCAGGTAAAAGCCCCTGGTAATGGTCACCTGGTGCAAGTTCTCATCGGCCAGTCGTCCGGCCTCAGTGGTGGGAGATCCCATCTGGAAAGTCCCCGGGGGGATCCACACCATTTCTATGGAACGGCCACTCGGCAGCGAGAAAAGCTTCACCTGGCACGGATGGTTGGGGCCGACGACCACGGAGGCGACGGCTGACCAGGGTGACCATTGCCCGGCACAGTAATCGCCGGCACGAGCTCGTACACGGTAGTAATACGTCGTGTCAGCCGTGGTCGGGTGGCTGAGGCGAGGTGACTCGTTGCCGCCTTCGACGGGAAAGGAAACCACCGTCGAGGTGAAGTCAAGAGTTGAGCTCTCCTGGAGTTCGTAGCTCTGGTGGGGGCTGGTGGGCGACCAGCGCACGTAGTACGGACACGAAGCTCCCGCAGCAGGGGCCAGAAAGATCTGCGGAGCGGGCGGCACCTTGCACTCTCCCCTCACCGTCACCGTTTCTCCCTTCCAGCCCGCGCCCGCCTCGTTGGAGGCCGTCGCAGCAACGGTAAAACGCCCCTCCTCCTCAAATACGTAGAGCGAGCTGGCCCCTGCTCCGAGAGCGCTGCCGTCGCCATAGTTCCAGCTCCACCAGTTGACTGGCGCCGTACTGGTGCCCGAAAACACCACGTCCCGCCCCGTCTCCGGCCAACGTGGCTGCCATGTGAACGAAACGTCCGGCACGAAGACGATTCGGCGCGAAACGCTGTCTTCGAACCCGTTCTTCTTCACTGTCAGAGTGACCCGGTACGGACCTCCACCAGGAAAGGTGTGCCGCGGAGCTGGCTCGCTGGACTCGGAGCCGTCGCCGAAGCTCCATCGTCGGCTGGTGGGCGTTCCCAGAGTGCGATCCTCGAACTGGATGGGCTCGCCAACACGTGGATAAAGAGGTACATAGACGAAATCCGCTACCAGCTCGCGAACTTCGACGTCCTCAACTCGTGTGCTCGTTCCTCCTCCCCCGAGCACCGTCAGCGTCACGGGGAACTTCCCAACGCGCCCGAAGGTGTGGGTCGGGTTCCGTTCGCGTGAACTGGCGCCATCTCCGAATTCCCACCGCCACTCGCTCACCGGTCCATCAGACCGATCCTCGAACTGCACCGGCGTACCCACGGCGGTCGGCGAGGGACGAAAAACGAAGCGCGCCGTCACGGATTCCGCCACCTCGAGGGATCGCACCAGCGCAGAGGAGGTCCCGGCTGCATTGGCGGCAGTGAGCCGCACCGGGTACGTTCCCGGCGCCGGGAACGTCTGTCGTGGACGCGCCTCGCTCGAAAGGGGGCCGCCGCTGCCGAACTGCCAGCTCCACGAGTGGGGAAAACAGGAGGATCGATCGGCGAATTGCACCGTTGCGCCCGCCGCAGGGGAAGCCGGCGAAAAGGTGAAATTCGCCTGGGGAGGCGCGGGAACCCTCAGGGGCCTCCCCTGGATCGTGGTGGGATCCCCGGTGCGCTGGTCAACCACCGAGCCCACCGCCCAGACCGAAGCGCCAGCCTCCACAGACACCACCGCAAAACCGTTTTCGACGGCTTCCAGACCCACCTGGCGGCGGAGAATCTCGTCATAGCGCACGCGCGACCGTCGGGCAAGAGTCGAGCTGAACGCACCTGCTGCACCGCCGTCGGCAAACAAGGCCACACGCACCGTCGCGGACGTCTCGCCCATGTTAAGAATATCGAGATTCGAACGAGATGGGCCTTGACTCAGGAAGGGTACGAGAATGCTGTCGCCCATCGACGCACCGGCTCCAGCTTCGAGTACCGGTGAACTCTGGCCGAAGCTTCCCGTCTCCGTCTGGTTGTAGACCCGAGCCACCACCACGATGGGCTGACTCGCCGAGAACCACAGTGGTCCCACACCCCGGTCCAGCCCGAAGACCTCCTGCACAAGATCCTCCCAGGACCTTTGACTGCGGGCCGAGACCCTCGCTGCAACAGTTTGCTCCGCCTGCCCTTCGATGCGAAAAACAAGGTCGACGGTCGCCTCCGTGGTGCCCGCGTTCAGCACCGTCAGCCCGGTGCGCCAGGTCGTACCGGCCAAGCCGGGAGTTCGTGCGACAACCGGCAGCCAACCGGTGGTGGCCGTTGCCGTTCCCCGCACCGGCGTGATCGTCACCGCATCCCCGGTGCGGTTGTCCACCACCGAGGCGAACGGCCAGATCCCCTCCCCCTCCAGCACCTCCACCTCTGCCCAGGCGTTGTCGACCGCACCCAGGGCGGACAGTAGCGGCTGCTGCAGGTGAGTCAAGCGGCGAGGAGGCGCGGGAACATTGAGAATTGCTTCGCGACCGTGCCCGAGGAATCGAATACGGAGGGAGGCCGTGTCGGCACTCATGTTCAGGAGCTGCACGTTGGTGCGGAAGTGGCCGTTTTCGCGCAGAGACGGCAGCAGCGCCACCGCGCCCTTCGCGAAGCCCGCCCCCACCTCCACGCCATCCATGGTCTGCCCCAAGGTGCCGTCGGCGGTCTGGTTGAAGACGCGTCCAGCGATGATCAGCGGCTGAGAAGAGAGAACGCGCAAGGGACCGGATGTCCCGCTCGCCCCGAGGAACCCACCCACGACGTCCGAGATCACCAGTTGGCTGGAAGGGGCGATGGTCTGCTCCCGTACCACCGGGGTAGCTCCCCCGGAGTAATAGAGGAACTGCACGGACGCAGGAGCCGAACACGAGGTGTTCACGAGTGCCGCCTCACTTCGCCACTGGGTGTTCATCGCCCCAGGCCGGCTGATGACCACTGGAACCCAGTACTCGTGGGACGTCGCGGCTGCAGCGCTGGCAGCCGCAATCGCGCACAGGAAACCTGCGCCGAGACCCTTCCCCATGGTAACCCCCCAAGAACCACGGCGTTCGCTGTCCGCCGCTAATCCTTCCTCTTTGTACCGTACGTCTTTTCCCTGCCTGACCCGGCGTTCCTCAATCCTCGTCTTAGACCCGGCGACCAGCAGCATACGGGAAACATCGTCAGAGGTGACAGCCATCAACTGCTACGCTGCTTCGTGATGCTGTCGGAAAGAGAGGGAGGAGCAGGGGCATCGAGCCCCTGCTCCTCCCATGGTTGATGCTTACCGCCCTACGAGGACGAAATGGTCATTCTTGGTCACGTCGGTGACCTTGAGGTGGACGAGCACTCGGCCGGTGCTGTTCCCCGCAACGGTCACTACGGCCGTGCCAGCACGGCGGTCTTCGGGATCCGGAATGACCTGCTTCTGGCCGGCGGCCAGGGTGTAGGTCCTGGTCGAATACGGGAACCCCATGGCGCCGAGGAAGCGAACCGTGATGCTGACGCTGTCAGCCGTCGGATTGGTGATGACGAGCGCGCTGTCGTACTGACTGCCTCCGAACAGGGGCACTCGCACCCTGCCGTTCGCACCCACCAGTCGCGTGGCCGGTACGGCGGTCACCCCCGCTCCGAACGAAGAGGAGTTGGGCGTACCCTTGACGATGTCCAGCTGGTAGGTGTAGCTGGACGCCCCGATCTTGCCAGCCGACTGTTGCGGCACCTCGATCACCAGCGTGTCGTTGGCGACCCCGGTGGCGAAGTTCAGCCCGTCGGCGATGAGGTCGATGAGTCGATAGGCTTTACCAGCCTGGAGCAAAGACACCGTCTTCTTCCTGGCGGGGGCACTGGCCAGCCAGTACGACACTGTGGCAGGGGCGCCTCCCAGGAGCCGGTCCTCCAGGTTGACGAGCTCCACGTCGGTGATGATGTACCGCTCGTCAGCGGTAATCACCTCACGCGCGGCGTTCGGCAGATACAGGGTGCCGCCCGCCGTGCCCTCAACGAACGGGCCGGGCTCGATAAAGAACTGATCGCCAGTGGTGGTCTCGATGGAAGAAGCCCACGCCAGCCACTTCTCATTCCCCTGGGGCTTGACGACCTGCACGCTGGCGTAAATGTCGTAGCCCGCCTTTCCGGCCGTGAAAGTGTTCTGGATCCACGCCACTGACCTCGGTCCGACGTTCCACTCCTTGGTCTCGATAAGAGCCCCATCAGCGTGGAAATAGCGCACGTAGAAGGCCACGGCGTTGGGGGTCAGGTTGACGATACCGATGTCGGCGTTGCGATTGGCACGATCGGGACCGGTGACGTGGTACAGATGAGCGACATCCGTCGGGCCGAAGGAGTTGCCAACCGGAGCGGCGGAAACACGCTTGCCGAAACCGGCGGCGTTGTAGGTGCGAGCCCCCGCATCCACCGTGGCCACGCGATCGATTTCCACTATGTGGCGCGGGCAGGGCTCCAGCCGCCCGCACTTGTCACTCGTGATGATCTTCCTGTTTTGCAACAACAGGTTGTAGTTGGAGCTGACAACCAGCATGCCGGCCACGTTGTCGGGCGCGATCCCTGCCGCAGTGCGGAACTGGGCCAGGACGTCTTCGATCGGCAACGCACCGTTCGTGGGCAGGCAGAACTTGCGGCTCAAAGGCGTCTGCGCCACCGTGGAGCTTCCCTGGTTGTCCTGCGCCGGCAGGAAGAACAGCTCGACCCAGGGCTGCTCGACGTAGCAGAAGCCGCAGGTATCGGGCTCGTGATCGCCGTTGACATCCAGGGAGCGAGGGCACGAGACGGCGTGGAAGAATCCATCGGTTCCCCTGGCGCAATTGAGGTCCCAGCAGCACGGGTTGAGTTTCTCCTCCGTCCCCGGCGCCGGGCCATCGGCGATCACCCGCAGGTCAGTCTTCCAGCTCGAACCGCCCACGAGTCCACGACGGGCGTCGGGAATGATGAACGTGTTGCTTCGCGCCAGGGCCTGGTCGAGCGTGCTATCCGCCGGCGGGAAATTCGCGTCGGAGCACTGCGCCGGGGCCGGCGGAGGGGGACACTTCTCGTCCCGCCCATCGGCGTTCTCGTCGATCCGGTTGCCGCAGTAATACCGGTCGCTGGCGCAATTGCCCGGGCAGCCGTTCTCGCACCTTTCGTCCGGCGGAGGCTCGCGATTGATCACCCATCGGGATGAGCAATCCGGTAGGTCGGCGAAGTTGGGCTTCTCCCCGGGCAAATACGGGATCTTCGGATGAATCAACGGGCAACGGTCCACCTTGAGGTGGAGGTTGTCATCCAGGACTCCATCCTGGTCGCACTCGTTGCCGAACTTGCAGTTCTCGATGGTGCAGTTGATCTTCACCTGACACTCGGCAACCGCGGGATTGGGCAGACACCCCGAGCGATCCTCGTCCTCAACCGAGATCTTGTACTCCGCCAGGCAGCTCCTTCCCCGCGCCCCTATCTTTTCCAGATAGGCGTTGCGCAGGTAGGTGTCATACACGTACTTGTCGAGGCCGTCAGTTCCGTCCAGGGCAATGTTGCGGACAAAGCCGTCCTGATCCCGGTCGAAGGCCCACAGGAAGCACCCGTCTTTCAGGTCCGCAGTGTTGTAGCTGAACGTGCCGCTGGCGTTCAACCCACCGTAGGAAAGATCGAGTTGTATCGAGCGATTCTCCACTGGCGTGAAGGGCCGCAAGTCGCGCGGAGCCACGCAGGTGTGGAGCAGATACTCGTACTCGCACTTTTCCGGTTCATCGTTGGCCTGGCGGCAAATCTCACCAGGAGCCTGCTGAATCGCCGTCGCCCAGGAGGAATAGGGCGTCCCCCCGGTGCCAGCGGCGAGTGCCCCCATCAGCTGGGTGGTGTAGAAGTTGGCCGCCTCGCCGGGGACCGTGATGCCCATGGTCAGGAACCGCGGCGGCGCCGGGCTGGTCAGCGCGGCGAGCTTGGCCGCGCTCGGCTCACCCGTCCGGTGCACAAAGTCCGTGGCAGTGATGAGGACCTTCAGGTTTTCCCGGGGGTTGAGCGCACAGGGGGGCTGGGAGGTGTCCACCGCCTGATTGAGGGCCAAGAGTGCCTCATGGGCCGCGTCCACCAGGCCAGTGGAGCTGCCCCGCGGACGGACCTGGATTTCCTGGCCGATCAGGTTCTTCAGCGCCGCCACCTCGCTCTTGGAAAAGAAGGTGGCCCGCTTGATGCGATCGAGGTCCTCGACCTGGCCAGAGAACCAGGCGACGGCAACTTTGAGGTCGTGCTTGTCCACGCACGTGGCGTCGGCAAACAACGCATCCACGAGCTTGGGTGCCTCGCTACGCATGGTGCGGATCGAGCTCTCAACGCTCGAGGACAGGTCAAAGAGCAACATCACACGCACCGCGTCAGGGGGATCGTCCCAGCAGTACTTGAGCCGCTGCACCAAGAAACGGCTCTCCGCCGTGCCACCACTCAGATACAGTTTGTCCGCATCCTTCGCCGCACCGTAGATCTCGTAGTCAAGGGTTCCGTTCGGCGACTTGTCAAGCACCTTCAGGTTATAGGCCGCCAGATGATCCCCCGCCCCCAGCTCCACACCCGTCCTCGAACTGGTGTCGTACGTCACCCTGAATGGGACGGTAAGCAGTGAGCTGTTGGGCCACTTCTTGAGCCGCGCCTGGTCGAACGTCACCTTCATATTGCTGGCATCCGAGGGCAGCGCCGCCGCCTCGCCCGAGCGCTGCAGCACCGGCCGCACCGCCTGCGCGAAGGCCGCGCCGCTGACCAGGAGTCCTGCCAGCAGCACCACCACCCCACCACGATAGAGCGTTTTCATCTCTTCCTCCTCTTCTCAACGATGGTTTTCTCTGTCGGGAAATGACCTGTTCCGAGCACGACAGCCCACCGTCGGACTGCGCGCCCGATAAGCCGCCAGAGGGCTGAACGACAACCTCGCGCAACGGACGCCCGTGCTGTTCTCCCGAGCGCTCCCGGGGCTCCCACTACCCCAAAACCCTCGCTCAGCGGGGCTGTGATCGGCGGAGAAGCAGAACCTGGGCACGTCGTTTCACCTCTCGCCCCCCTTGAGCAAGGACAGTGCCATCGCAAACTGACATTCGCACCGCTGCCGCCAAGACCCGACAGAGTCGGTCGAACCCTTTGCCGGGCAGCGGGTTGGCTTTCGTTTTGAAATGCCATACAGCATCGACAGAAGCCGATCGCAGCCCGCTGGCTGCCCAGAAACTGCGCATCATGCCCACCGAGTGGGCACTGACCCAAGGCGCACGAAAGAAGCTGTTACGCTCCTCCAGCACGGCTAGCCGGACCCTTGGACGCGGCAGGCGGTCCCGGCAAGAGAGTAGGGTAATCAGGTGCTGATCGAGACAATCTCTACATCAATT
The DNA here is from genome assembly GCA_039961755.1 of Acidobacteriota bacterium. Classification (GTDB taxonomy): domain Bacteria; phylum Acidobacteriota; class Thermoanaerobaculia; order Thermoanaerobaculales; family Thermoanaerobaculaceae; genus CALEVZ01. Next base: position 19,648 of record JABRVY010000066.1, read on the forward strand.
GTCGAGGTTTGATCCAATCGTCGTTGGTGATCGGCTCGACGAGGTTTGAGTGCGTGTACAGCCCGTGAAGGAGTTGGAGACCGCGTCGACGACCTCGTCGAGCGCGTCGCACGCCCGATTCCGGAGATCATTGGTTCGGCAGTACTTCCAGTCTTGTTCGACGTGGTTGAGTTCGGGGCTGCAGGGGGGAGGACGAGGAACGTCACCGACGGCGGCACCTCCAGCTCGTCGGTGATGTGCCAGCCGGCCTAGTCCATGAGCATCACGCAATGTTTGCCGGGGTAGTGGGCCGCGGCGTGGCTGAGAAAACGGGTCAACAAGGCGGCGTCCACCCAGGGGAGGATGAGGAAGCTCTTGCGGCCATCACGGGAACTCACCGCGACGTAGGGGTAAACGAACTCGCACACCAGCTGCTGGTTCACGTCGGGGCGTAAGGGTAACGGCGCCCAACACCTTCGGGCATCATGAAGTCGGCCGAAGCGGGCCTCATCCCGGAACAGCACCCGCAAAGGGCGGGAGAACCCTACTTGGGCGGCGATGATCTCGAGCGTCGATCGGAGGTTCGCTTGGAAACCGCTTGCGCGGCGTCGTCCCGCTTCTCATCCAACTCCTTGAAGCAATAAAATCTGTCCTGGCTGAAGCCCATAGCCCGGCACGCCTGCGACCCGCTGCCAAGCTGCTTGGCCAACTCCAAACGCCCAACCCTCACCTTGATGATCTTCAGCTGCCGGGCAATATCCTTTCCCAGTTCCTCTCTCCCCACGTTCGGGGTCTCTGGAACCAGGGGAACCACCAACGGTCAGTCTTGGTCCTAGCACTTCGACCGCAGCGCTGATTACCGGAAGCCTCTGCCTGGCGGTGACGGTATCGCCTACTTGAACCTGCTCAAGGACCTTCGCCAGCATTTTCCTCTTTTCTTCTTGGCTCGACAACGCCCAGCGTCACCCCCCGCGACCCTCGCCATCCAACCCTTTCTGCGCTTCGCGGTTTTGCTGGCCTACCCATGTCCACACCGCCTGCCGGGGCACGCCCACCATCGCGGCCATCTGACGCGCCGGATAGGGCCCGAGTTTCGTCAGCCAGATTGCCCATCGTCGCTTAGGGATGGCTTTCTCTGACGCCTCCCGAACCGGCGCCACCAGCTGGTCAACCGAAAACCAGGCAACACGCTGAGCGGGCCGTCATATCGCACCCTCCGTGGATCGGAAATGGCACCCTATCTTGTTAAGGTTGACCTCGAATTATTCGAGGCCCAGCCGCTCGATCTTCAGTGCCAAGCCGTTGCGCGAAATGCCCAGTAGCTTGGCAGCCTTGGAGCGGTTGCCCTTGGCGCGGGCGAGGGCAATGGTGATCAGGCGGCGTTCCAGCGCCTCCACTTGGCCCTCCAGATCCAGATCCGCCCTCGCTTCGACGGGTTTGGCGTCCACCGGTGAGGTGGGGTGCAGGATTTCGCCGGGCAGAAGGCTGGAATCGATCGTGGTCCCCTCTGGACAAAGATAGACGAGCCGGCGCATCACGTGCTCCAGCTCCCGCACGTTGCCCTCCCAGGGCGCCTGCACCAGGGCGCGCAATGCCTTCACCGACAAGCCGCGGATGGGCTTGCCAACTTCGGCGGCGAAGCGGCGCAGGAACGATTCCACCAGCAACGGAATGTCGGCCCGGCGCTGCCGCAGCGGGGGCACCTGAAGCCGGTAGCCATTGAGACGGAAGTAGAGATCTTGCCTGAACTTGCCATCTCGGACGCGAGCCGCCAGATCGCTGTTGGTCATGGCGATCACACGCACATCCACCTTGACGGGCAGACGCCCGCCGACTGGCGAGATCTCCCGCTCCTGCAGCGCTCGCAACAGCTTGGGCTGTAAGGAAAGGGGTAGTTCGCCAATCTCGTCGAGCACCAGAATCCCGCCGTTGGCCTGCCGGAACTTCCCTTCCCGCGCCATCACTCCCGTGGCAACCCCCTTTTCTTACCAAACAGCTCTGCCTCCAGAAGTTCGGCTGGGATCGCAGCACAGTTGACCGCCACGAAAGGTTTCGAGGAGCGAGGTGAGGAAAGGTGCAGGGTGCGCGCGACATGCTCTTTGCCCACTCCTGTTTCCCCCTCCACCAACACCGACAGATCCCCGTTGACCAGCAGCCGCAGCTCATCGTAGAGCGTCGCCATGGCGGGAGAGCGCCCCACCACATGCCCCTGCGGGAAAACCAGGGCAGGTGGTTCCGTCCGGCCACCGTTCAGGCTCACGTGGATGGCGTCGGGCTGGGCGTGGGCGAGCATGCGAAGAACCACCTCGGCGAGGGGCTCTGCTTGCTCCCAGTGGGGAAAGCCAGCCAACAAGATAAAGCACCACGGCGGTTCACCCGGCCGGACCAGGAGGGCCCAGACTGCCGGGGCAGGATCGCGGTCCCGGCCAGTGAGAAGCACGGGCCCGAGGGAGGCGGCGTCCAACCCTCGTTGCACCGCTTGGCAAAACCGCGGCCACTGATCAGGGGAGACCTCGTCTCCCCACCGGGATACCACGGTGGCCTCTCCGCTGCCCCGCCAGCGGAAAAACAGCGCCCCCGGCGACCCGATCCCGGTGGCCAGATCGGCCAGGGCAGTGGTCGGACTGGGATCCAGCTCGCCCAACAGGTTGTTGGACACCGCGCTCAAGGCTGCCATCCACGCGCCGGGGCGGTGCTGCTCGGTATGAACCCCGGTTTCGGTACTGATCTCGGTGACCGTCACTACCTCGCCCGAGTCGTCCCCGTCACCCAGAGCAATGGCCAGCTGCGCATCGGTGGGATCGATCCGCTCCAACTGGAAGCGCGCCGGTCCGAAAGCTACCCAGTCGCCAGCGTTGAGCACACCCTCACCAACGCGAACACCATTGATGAACGTGCCGTTCTTCGAGCCCAGATCGCGCACACGAACGGTACCGTCCCGTGTCTCCAGCACCGCGTGGCGGCGGGAAACGGCGGCCAGACCGACGACGATGGTGTTGACCTCGGCCGCGCCGACCGAGCTTTCGCCCTCGGGGAGTTCAACCACGCGTGACTCTCCACCAACTTCCCCACGCAGGCGAAAAGACCACCTCCCGTGCTCCTCGGCCGGCTCGCTCATAGCCTCCTCGCCCAAAATTTTTGCAACTGGCATGCCAGGGTCATGACCCGAGGAGGTATCCGATGGCGATGCATCACTGCTGGAGAAGGGCGACCGATCAGTCATCCGCGATCACCTCTCGCAAGCAACCAGGCTTCAAAGAAAGAGTTGTAGCCCCAGACTCACCCTCGGCCGTCAAGAGGATGTGCGAGCTGGAGGAGGCAGCGCTCACTTCAGCTCCTCCTCCAACTCCCGGGCCAGGGTGGCGGGGAGGAGGCCGGGGCGGCTTTCGGCGAGCAGCCGCTCGGCCTCGGCGCGGGCATCCTGGCGGCGGCCCAGGGCGGCCAGGGCGTGGGCGTGCAGGGCCCGGGCGAGGTGCAGGTGCTGGCGGGCCCGCAGGTCGACCTGCGCTTCCTCGGTCAGTTCGAGGATCACTCGATCCAGCTCGCTGAGAGCCGCCGAGGACTGATCGTTGGTGAGCAGGGAGGCAGCCAGAGCAACGCGCCCCAGGGGCGTCCCCTCGAAGCCGCCGCGGATGTAGTCCTGCATGGCGACCACGTCGGCGGCGGACCCCTGCCCCAGGCGCCAGCGGGCCAGGCACGCCACGGCGGCGCCGTCGTCGGCGAGGGGCCAGGAGCGCACCTGGGCGTCCGCCAGGGTGAGCTCGTCCCACCACAGCCGGGCCCGCGCCCAGAGCGTGGACACCAGGCCAGGCTGCTCGTCGATAACCCCCACCACCAGCCGCCCACAGGCCGCCACCGCCTGCTCCAGCCCTGCCCGATCGCCGGCCTCCACGGTGATGTCCAGCAACAACCGCTGGGCGTCGAAGCTGGCGCGAGCGAGTTGCCCCTCGGTGATCAACCGCTGGGCCCGCCGTGCCGCCCGGGTGAAGTGTCCCTCCAGGGCTTCCAGGTGGGCCAGCCGAAAAGCCACCTCCTCGCTGCCGAGTTCGGGGGCGAGAGCCGCCATGGCCTGCTGGCGCTGCCCGAGGCGTGCCCAGGCCCGTGCCGCCGCCAGCGCCGCCAGAACCCGGTAGGGCGCCTCGGCGAGCAGCGGCTGCATCGAACGGTGAAGTGCGGCGATGGTCTCCGGGAGCGAGTCGGCGGTGCCTACGGGGTAGCCGCCCCGCAGCCGCACCTCGCGAGCCAGAAACTCCCGCCGCAGCCCGCGCAAATCACGCCCCCAGTTGGGGCTGCCCGCCGGGTTCCCGAAGGCGTCGATGTGCAAGCTCTGGCTCCCGATCGCGACCTCGAAGGTGCCGTCCGGGGCTGCCAGCAGCCGGGGTGTTCCTTCCGAACTGCGGGTCCAGATGTCGGGGGGGAGCAGGGAGTAGACCTCCCAGCGGGCCATGTCGTGGAGTTCGAGCCCCCTGTCGGGCGAAGCCAGCACCGTGTCTCCCCCCGTGGTTCCATCTCGCGCGGCGGGCAGGGCAGTCCGAAAGATGCCGAAGATGGGGGTCATGCCCAGGCGGTTGTTGAGTCCCACCACCGCCACGTGACCGGGCTGACCGGGCACCGCCGCGAGGTCCACCAGGTATCCGCTGTGGTCCACCGCCCAATCCCAGCTCCCCTGCCGCGGCCAGTACAGCAGCACCTGGTCAGGGAAGAACCAGCGCTGGCGGGCGTTGAGCAGCACCTCCGGCAGGCTGTCACCATCCACATCCAGAAGCTTGATGGCGGGCGCCAGGCGCAGGGGGAAGGGGTGATCCCAGGAGCGCACCAGCTCCTCCGGCCTGACGCGGGTGAAGAGTCGGCCCGCTCGAGAGGTGATGAGGAATTCGGAGAGAAGCAGCTGGTAAGCAGCTTCCTCTTGGCTCTTGGGCGGGAAGGCCGAGACCAGTAGCTCCTCGTTCCCGTCGCCGTCCACATCGGCGCGCTCCACCTGCTGCACGGGGTTGTCGAGCTCGTAGCGCCAGGTGGTGCGGCCCCGCTCGTCGTACCCGGCCACCGTCCGACCCACCGCCTCCATCCGCACGGTGGCCCCCCGGGCCACCGCGCGCCAGGCGAACACGCCCACGGCAGCAGCCAGCAGGAGCGCCGCGGCGGCTGCCAGGCGCCGCCAGGGCACTCGCCAACGCACCCGGCCGCTGAGAAGGGCGCGCTCCACCTCCCGGGCGCCGGGGCGGAACCGTGGATCGGGGTCCAGCATGGCCTCGAGCAGGCGCGCAAGCCAGGGCGGGGCGTCCGGACGGAGGGAGCGCAGCCGCGGTGGGCGCCCGGTCTGGCGTCTGATCAGGGTGGCCACCGTCGACTCGCCGCGCAGGGGGGTGTCGCCGGTCAGGCACTCCCACAGCACCAGGCCCAGGGCGTAGATGTCGCTGGCCGGCGTGAGCTCTTCTCCCGTGGCCTGCTCCGGCGCCATGTAGGCAGGGGTGCCCACCACCATGGCGGTTTCGGTCACGGTGATGCCACTCTCCAGCGACCGAACCAGTCCCAGGTCGCACAGCTTGGCCACCCAGCGCCGGCCATCCCCGTGCTCCCCGGCGCCAGCCAGCAGGATGTTGCCGGGCTTGACGTCACGGTGCACCAGTCCCCGCTCGTGCAGCGAGGCCAGAGCCGACGACAGCTGCTGACCCAGAGCAATGGTCTCAACCACTGTCAGCCGCCCCCGCCGCTGGAGGACGGTCTTCAGGCTGTCCCCGGCGACGAGCTCCATGCTCAAAAAGCGCAGGCCCTCCGCCTCGTGCAGGTCGTACACAGCGACCGCGTGGGGGTGATGATCCCGGGCCGCCCGTACCTCCCGTCGCAGCCGCTCCAGCGTCCGCGCCTCGGCCAGATGGGGATGCAGGATCTTGACCGCAACGCGCTGGTTGAGCTGCAGATCCTGTGCCTCGAACACCACCCCGCTGCCGCCGGCCCCCAACACCCGGCCGAGATGGAACCGGCCGCCCAGGGTTTCCCCCGGCTCGGGCAGCCGCTGCCACACCTCCCCCCGCCGCGGCTCCCGACCCGGCAGCCCGCTCACGGTCCCTTCGGCGTGGTCAGTCACGGGGCTGCGCACCCCCTCGCTGTTCAGACCTCGAGGGGAGTCTACACGATTCTATGACGTTTGCGCCGCTGCCCGCCGCCGCCGGGCGACGCGCAGCGCCAGGACCACTGCCGCGACCAGCACGCCCAGCGCCAGCAGGGGAAGCACCAGGGCCAGCAGCGAGAGAGCCAGCGACCCACCCGCCTCGGCGGTGGACAGCACCGGGTTGGCGAGGCCCCCGGTGGCCAGGCTGGAGAGCTTGCGCAACAGTGCCGTGAGGGCGTGCACCGCCCCCGCCGCCCCCCCACCCGCTACCACCGCCAGCACCCAGCGCAACAACGGGTCGGCATCGCCCAGCGTGGAGGCGGCGAGCAGCGTGCCGGCGATGACGGCGAGCGGCGCCCCGAGCCAGTCCAGGACGTTGTCCACCCAGGGCACGTAGTAACCGGCGATCTCCACCACGGTGGCGACGGCAAAGACGATGAGCGCCGGCCAGCTGCCCATCCACTCCAGACCCCCGGTCAGCTCCACCCGGCCGCTGAGGGCAGCGGCGGACAGCACCAGCAGCGGCACGAAGATGCGAAAACCCGCCGCCGCCGCCAGGGCAATGCCGAGGCCGGCGTGGAGGAGCAGTTCAGGATCGAGGAGCTCCACGGTCATGGGTCAACCCGCTCCCTCATTGTACGCCGGCACTGCAGCACAGCCGCTCACCATTCGGACACGGGCACGGGCAAGGACACGGACACGGGCACGGACACGGGCACGGACGTTCGGGCGGGCGGAGGCTCCGGCCCCACTGGGAGAGGCCGATCGCGCCCCTGCCGAGCTGTCACAGGGTACAATCGCAACGTGCGCTCGGTCATTTACGCCAACGTCACGCCCCACGAAACCCGCGTGGCCGTGCGCGAGGACGGGCAGCTGGTGGAAATTCTGGTAGAGCGGGCGCGGGAGCGCTCCATCGTCGGCTCCCTGTTCAAGGGGCGCATCTCCAGGGTACTGCCCGGGATGCAGGCGGCGTTCGTGGACGTGGGGCTGGAGCGGGACGCCTTCCTTTACGTGGATGATGTGGTGGAGGCACTGGAAGACGAGGGGGTGGAGGCGGCCGAGGTGGCCCCCGCCGTGCCCATTCAGGATCTCCTGCGCGAGGGCCAGGAGCTGGTGGTGCAGATCACCCGCGAAACGGGCACCTCCAAGGGCCCCCGCGCCAGCTCCCACATCACCATCCCCGGCCGCTATCTGGTGCTGCTGCCGGGCTCCTCCCACGTGGGGGTGTCGCGCCGCATCACCGATCAGGGCGAGCGCGACCGCCTGCGCGCCCTGCTGAGCGAAATCCCCCGCTCCGGCGGAGTGATCGTGCGCACCGCCGGGGAAGGGCGACAGCGGGAGGACTTCGTCGCTGACCTGGCCATGCTGGAGTCGCTCACCCGTCACATCCTGGCCCGGGCGGAAGAGGTCTCGGCGCCCTGCCTGCTGTACCGCGATCTGGACCTGGTGCTGCGCGCCGCCCGCGATCTCGCCAGCCCCCAGACTGCCGAGTTCTGGGTGGATGACGCCGACGCCTACCAGCGGGTGCTGGAGTTCCTGGATCGCGTGCAGCCGGAGTTGACACCCCGCATCAAGCTCTACCGGCGGCGGCTGGACCTGTTCGAGGCGTTCTCCATCGAGTCGGAACTGGAGCAGGTGTTGCAGCCCAAGGTGTGGCTGCGCTCGGGCGGATCGCTGGTGATCAACCAGACCGAGGCGCTGGTGGCCATCGACGTCAACACCGGCCGCTACGTGGGCGGCGCCGATCTGGAGGACACCGTCTTCAAGATCAATCTGGAGGCGGCGGAAGAAGTGGCGCGACAGCTACGGTTGCGCAATCTGGGCGGCATCATCGTGGTGGACTTCATCGATATGGAGGTGGAGGAGCACCGCGAGGCGCTGCTGGAGAAGCTGCGGGCCGAGCTGGCCCGCGACCGCGCCCGCACCCTGGTGGGGCCGGTGGGGCCCTTCGGACTGGTGCAGCTCACCCGCAAGCGCACCGAACGATCCCTGGAGCGCACCCTGACCCAGCCGTGTCCGACGTGCTCCGGACTGGGACGCATCAAGTCGCCGGAAACCATGTGCCTGGAGGTGCGCCGCGCGGTGCTGCGGGTGGCCACCGAGCAGGGCGCCCACAAGGTGTCGGTGCGCGTCCACCCGGAGGTGGCGCGCCTGTTGAACGGCGAGATGCGTGGCGTGCTGGACGAGCTGCGCGGGCGCCACGGCATCGAGGTGCGGGTGTTCGAGGCGGGCGAACTGGCGCTGACCTTGTACGACGTCACCGCATGAGGGGCGTTGCCGGCGGGAGGCAGTGATGCGAAAAATCGGTCTGCTTTTCCTCGTTACCGTTATTCTGCCGTTGTCGCTGGTCGCCGAGCAGGAGGCCGGCAAGCGAGCCTTCACCATTGCCGACCACACCCGGGTGGTGGGCGTGTCGGACCCCCAGGTGTCCCCCGACGGGAGCCGGATCGCCTACGTGGTCACCCGCACCAGTCTGGCCGGAGCCAGGCGCACGAGCCACATCCACCTGGTGACCGCGGACGGCAGCGGGGACCGCCGCCTCACCGGCGGAGACAAGGACTCCTCGCCCCGCTGGTCGCCCGATGGGACGGCCCTGGCGTTCCTCCGCCCCGACGCCAACGGCGCCCTCCAGCTGTTCCTCCTGCCCACGGCGGGGGGGGAGGCGCGGCAGGTGACCAGTTTTTCCATGGGAGTGGCCGACCCGGTGTGGTCCCCGGACGGGCGCTGGGTGGCGGTTACCAGCCAGGTCTACCCCGAGTGCGGCGCCGACAGCGACTGTAACGAAAAGATTGACCGCCGCTTGCGGGAAGGGCCGTTGAAGGCGCGCATGGCGGACACGCTCTTTTTCCGCCACTGGGATGGCTGGCGGGAGGGGAAGTTCAACCACGTGCTGCTGGTGCGGGTGGCGGACGGCTCCCTCACCGACCTCACCCCCGGTGCCGTGGACACCCCGCCCCTCGCCGTGGGGGGTGGCCCCAACTACGCCTTCGCCCCCGACGGGCGCGAGATCGTGGTGGTCTCCAAGCGGGTGCCCCAACCCGCCACCTCCACCAACTGCGACCTGTGGGCCATCCCTCTGGGGCGTGACGGGGTCCCCGGCGAGGCGGTCAACCTCACCGCCGCCAACCCCGCCTGGGACGGCTCCCCCGCCTACTCCCCCGACGGCCGCTACCTGGCCTACCGCACCCAGCGCATCCCCGGCTACGAGGCCGACCTCTTTCGCCTGGCCGTGTACGACCGCCGCAGCCGCACCCACCGGGTGCTCACCGAGACCTTGAGGGACTGGGTGGAGGACTTTGTCTGGGCAGGCGACTCCCGCACCCTCCTGCTGCGCGCCGCCATCGAGGGGCGCACGCCCCTGCTCAGGGTGAGCGTGGCCGGGGGGGACCCCGCGCGCATCTTCACCGACGCCACCATCGACGCCTGGGACGTGGGCCGCCGGGGCGGCTTCATCGCCTACACCCGCCGGTCGGTGGGGGAGCCCGCGGAGCTCTACCGGGTGGGCCTCGATGGCAAGGGCCGGCAGCGCCTCACCGGCCACAACGACGCCCTCCTGGCCGAGGTGGACGTGCGCCCCGCCGAGGAGATGTGGGTGAACGCCCCCGGGGGCCGCCGCATCCACGTCTTCCTGGTCAAGCCCCACGGCTTTGACCCGGCCAAGCGCTACCCGCTGATCCTCAACGTCCACGGCGGCCCGCAGATGCAGTGGCAGGACGCCTACCGCGGGGACTGGCAGGTGTACCCGGGGGCCGGCTATCTGGTCGCCTTTCCCAACCCCACCGGATCGACCGGCTACGGGCAATCCTTCACCGAGGGGATTTCGCGCGACTGGGGCGGCAAGGTCATGGAGGACATCCTGGCGGTCACCGACGCCCTGGCTGCGCTTCCCTTCGTGGATGGGAAACGGCTCGGCCTCATGGGGTGGTCGTGGGGAGGCTACGCGGTGATGTGGCTGCAGGGCCGCGCCTCGCGCTTTGCCGCCATGGCGGCCATGATGGGGGTGTACGACCTGCGCATGATGCACTCCACCACCGAGGAGCTGTGGTTCCCCCAGTTTGACGTGGGGGGCACCCCCTGGGACAACCCCGAGGGGTACCGTCGCTTCTCCCCTTCCGAGGGTGTGAACGGGTTTGTCACCCCCTGCCTGGTGATCACCGGCGAGAAGGACTTCCGCGTCCCCTACACCCAGTCGCTGGCCTTCTTCACCGACCTGCAGCTGCGGGGGGTGCCCTCGCGCCTGGTGGTCTTCCCCGAGGCCGGGCACTGGCCCTCCTGGTACGAGATGATCTTCTACTACCTTGTCCACCTGGACTGGTTCCACCGCTACCTGGGGGGCGATCCTCCCCCGTGGCCGGTGGAAAAGTTCCTGCGCAACGAGGTGGAGTTCTAGGTTCGTCTCGGGAATCAGCTTGGCAGCTCCCTCCGTGGGGGGGCTGCGACACCGGCACGGACACGGACACGGGCACGGGCACGGACACGGGCACGGGCACGGTCACCGAGACGGGCACGGGCACACCGGGGAAGCCGGGCCGGGACTGGGGCGTTGCAGGGTACGTGACGCAGGGTTCGTGGCAGCGGGCGGCGGCCGGGGTGGTGCGCGAGGCGGCGCAGGTGGTGGGACGCGATCGGTTGCGGCACCTGCAGCGCAAGAGCGGTCCCCGGCATCTGGCCGTGACGGCCGTCTGGGTGGCCACCGCCGGCGTGGGTGCCTGGGCTGCGGCGCAAGAGCACAGCCCCTGGCTCTGGCCGGCAGGCATCGCGGTGCTGGGGCTGTTCGCTTTCAATGGCACGGTGCTGCTGCACGAGGTGCTGCACGGTCTGGTGTTCCGCACCCGCCGGCCGGTCTGGGAGGGGCTCCTGGCCGCGCTCTACGCCCTCCCGTGCGGTATCTCTCCCTCGCAGTTCACCCGCTGGCACCTGGACCACCACGCCGAGCTGGGCGACGCCGTCGCCGACCCGAAGCGCCACCACCTCTCCCCCCGGCGCACCTCTCGCCTGCTCAAGCTGCTCTACTGGACGCCGGCGCTTTTTGTCATTTACTTCCGAGCGGCGGCGCGGGAGACGGCCCGCTATCCGCGGGAGTTGCGCCAGCGGATTGCCCGCGAACGGCTTGCCTCGGTAGGTGTTCATCTCGCCCTGGCTGCCGCCCTGATTCTCATGGCCTCCCCCGGGGTGTGGTTGCGGGTGCAGGTGCTGCCGCTGCTGGTGGCGTTCCCCGTCTGGTTCGCGTTGAACCGCCTGGGTCAGCACTACGCCATCGACCCCGCCGACCCCGCCCACTGGGGCACCCTCATGCGGCGATCGCCCTTCTCCTGGGACCTGCTCTTCCTGTGGTCCAACTATCACCTGGAGCACCACTACTTTCCGGGCGTGCCGGCGTATCGCCTGCCAGCGCTACGGCGCGCCCTGGACCCATTCTTCCAGCGCCGGGGGATCGCCCCTCGCGGCTACGCCAGCCTGGTGTGGGACTGGTTCGTGCGCAACCGTGCCCCTCACACCGATTGGCGCGACGAAGCTCTTCCCGGCTAACGGGCGACTGCTACGGCCTCTCGCTGCAACCCCCGCAGCATGCCGCGAAACACCACGGAGTGAAAGGGCAGCACCGCCGCCCAGTAGGCGAGACCAGCGAGTCCGCGCGGCTTGAAGCGGGCGGTCTGCCGGACGGCACAGGGAATAGAGAAACATTCAAAACGTTCAGATGGGTGGAGGTACTTCGCATGCGTCTCCTGACCACCCGAGAACTCGCCCACGCCATTGGCGTCAGTGAGTCTTCCATCAAGCGCTGGGCGGACGATGGGGTCATCCGGGCCAGCCGCACCGCCGGCGGGCACCGCCGCATTCCCCTCCCCGAGGCCCTGCGCTTCGTGCGTGAGCACCGTGCCGTGGTCCTGCACCCGCAGATACTCGGGTTGGAGCAACCGGCCGCCGCCACCCTCCCCCCCGACCCCGAAGACTACCTGTTCAGGGCCTTGCGCGATGGCGAGGAGGAGAGCGTCCACGAACTGCTGAGCACCATGGTACAGGGGGGAGCAACCGTGGCCGAGGTCATCGACGGGCCTCTCCGTACCGCCATGACTCGCATCGGCGAGTTGTGGCGTCACGACCCCGAGGGGTTGCTCATCGAACACCGGGCCACCGACATTGTCGTCCGCGCCCTCAACGACGTGCGCATGTCGTTGCCCCAGACAGCCTCTGGTCCGGTGGCCGTCGGCGGTGCCCCCTCGGGCGACCCCTACGCCGTCCCCTCCCTGGCCGTGGCCACCGCCCTCGCCGCCGAAGGATGGCGCCCCGTCAACTTTGGCCCGGATACGCCACTCGAGAGCCTGGCGCGCGCGGCGAACTGGCTGTCGCCCCGCCTCATCTGGATCAGTTGTACCGTTGGCCCCCTCTCGCGCTCCCGTCTCGAGCAGGTGGTCGACCTCGCCCGGACCGTGGCCGCCGCCGGGGTCGAGGTGGTGGTAGGAGGGCAGGCCGTGGGGGCGGACACCTTTCCACGGCTGGCCAACGTGCGGGTGTTCTCCTCGCTGGGCGACATGGTGGCCTGGGCGCGCAGCCTCACCCCGCGCAGGAGTGCTGCCTCACCTCGCCCCGGTCGGCGGCGGGGGCGCCCGTCGTCGCCGGCGCCCTGATTCCCCTGCGCCGCCGCCAGCCGGCGCCGTCGCCCCACTGTCCTCCAGCC
>JABRVY010000067.1:0-10496 GCA_039961755.1 Acidobacteriota bacterium
GGCTGGGGGTGGCCCTGACGGCGTGGGTGGCGGAGCCCCGGCTGCCCCGCGCGGTGGCGATGGCGCCGCGGGAGCGCGCTGCCTGGTCGCCGTGGCTGGTCTGGCCGGCGCTGTTCGGCTTCGCCGCCCTGGCGTCCGAGCTGGTGTGGACGAGAATCTTGCTCCTCCACCTGGGGTCGCGGGTCTACGCCTTCGCCCTGATCCTGGCGGTGTACCTGCTGGGGCTGTCGCTGGGTTCGATGGTCGCACGGCGACTGCGGGGCGATCCGCGGGTTGCCCTGGCGTTCTGTCAGGGGCTCCTGGCCCTGGTGATGGCGGCCCAGGTGCCGCTGTTCGCCGGGTTCGGCGACGTGCTGGAGACGCTGGCGCGGCTCGCCCGACCCTCCGGGTTCGCCGGGCTGCAGCTGACCCTGGCCCTGGGGGTGATGCTGCTCCTCCTGCCGGCGACGGTGCTGTTCGGGGCGAGCTTCCCCCTGGCGGTGGCGGCGGCGCCGCTGCCCGGCAGCGAGACGGGTCGCACCGGCGCGGTGTCGGCCGCCAACACCCTGGGCGCCATCGCCGGCGCCGTCGCCGGGCCGCTGGTGCTCGTGCCCCTGGTGGGCACGCAACGCGCCCTGCTGCTGCTGGCCGCCGTTGGCGCCGTCGCCGCCCTGCTCCTGGGGGGCCGCCGGGCCAGCCGGTGGCTGGTGGGCATCGCCCTGGCCGGGCTGGCGATCATTGCCGTGGCGGTGCCGCCGGTGGCGGTGCTGAAGGGGTCGGCCATGATCTCCGAGGGGGAGGTGGAGACCATCTCGGAAAGTGCCTCGGCCACTGTGGTGGTCCGTCGCATCACCGACGCCCGGGGGACGTGGCGGTCGCTGGAACTCAACGGCGTCAACGTGGCCGGCACCTCCACGGAGCTGCGCGCCATCCAGAGGCTGCAGGGCCACCTGCCGCTCTTGCTCGCCGAGCGGCCCCGGCAGGTGCTGCACATCGGGTTCGGTTCCGGGGGCACCGCCTGGGCCGTGTCGCGTCACCAGGAGGTACAGACCATCTCCATCGCCGAGATCTCGCCGGAGGTGCTGGCGGTGTCCGACTCGGTGTTCGCCGACGTCAACTTCGGGGTGCTGCGGGACCCCCGCGTGGAGCTGATCGTCAACGATGGCCGCAACGTGCTGGTGGCGGCGCGCCGGAGGTGGGACGCCATCCTCTCCGACTCCATCCACCCGGTGTACGCCGGCAACTCCGCCCTTTACACCCGGGAGTACTTCGAGCTGTGCCGCCGCCGCCTGGCCCCCGGCGGGGTGGTGTCCATGTGGCTGCCCATGTACTCCCTCACCCGGGAGTCGTACCTCTCCATCCTGCGCGCCTTCTGGGAGGTGTTCCCGGGCACCGCGGTGTGGTACGACCCCATCGTGCTCAACGAGTTCACCGTGGTCACCGGGGTGGCCGAGGCAGGACCGGTGCGCCTGCGCTGGGAGGCGCTCGCTGACCCGGCGCTCGCCGACACCCTGGCGGAGGCGGGGATCAGCCGGCCAGAACTGCTGGCGGGCATGCTGCTGCTCGGCCCCCAGGAGGTGGCCTTGCTGGTCACCGACGAGCCCCCCCACGTGGACGACTTCCCGGAGGTGGAGTACCGGTCTGGCCGCATCCTGGAGCGGGAGCGCACGTGGTTGGAGAACTTCCAGATGCTCTACGCCTTCCGCGCCAGGTCAAACCCCTTCGCGGGCCTGCCGGCCGCCTGGCCGGAGGTCGCCGCCCACCGCGACGAGACGGTCCGCGCCCACCTGCGGCAGCTGGGCAGCCGGGTACGCGGGGGACTCTCTGCGCCGCCCACCCGGCCGGGTGCGTAGGGCCATGTGCGGTCTCTGCGGGGTGTTGGGTTCTCCAGAGTCGCCACAGGCGCGGCGTCGGCGAGTAGAAGCCATGACCCGGGCTCTAGCTCATCGCGGTCCAGACGCCGAGGGGTACTACGCGGACGACGACGTTGCCCTGGGGTTTCGCCGACTCGCTGTCATCGACCTGGCCACTGGGGATCAGCCCCTTGCTGCACCCCAGCGCCGAGGGGTGATTGTTTACAACGGTGAGCTGTACAACTTCCGCGAGCTGCGGGCCGAGTTGACTCGCGCAGGCCACGCTTTCCGCACCGAAAGCGACACCGAGGTGGTTCTCCACGCGTGGCTGGAGTGGGGCCCCGAGGCGCTCGCGCGCCTGAACGGGATGTTCGCCTTTGCTGTATGGGAACCGCACCGGCGCACCTTGATCCTGGCCCGCGACCGGTTCGGTATCAAGCCTCTCTTTTTCTGGCAGGAGGGGTCAGCCCTGGTTTTTGCGTCCGAGGTGCGGGCACTGCTGGCGGGCGGCATCCCCCCGCGTCGGCAAGTGGATTCTCAGGCGCTGCACGATTTCCTGAACCAGAAATACGTCCGTCCGGAGGGCTGCTTCATCGAGGGGGTGAAGAACCTGCCACCGGCCTTCATGGCGGAGGTCTCACCGGCTGGGTTGCGTTTGCAGAGGTACTGGAGTCCGCCTCGTCAGCTCCTCCGCCTGAACCGCAGGGAGGCGGTGGAGCGCAGCCGGGAGGTACTGGCCAGGGCGGTGGCACGGCAGCTGGTGGCGGATGTTCCGGTAGGGGTGTTCCTTTCAGGTGGGGTCGACTCCTCGACGGTGCTGGCTCTGGCTCAGGAGGCCGCCGGGCGCCCCATGGAGGCGTTCACCGTGACCTTTGCCGGCCACCGCGTTCTGGACGAGGCTCCTGCGGCGACGCAAACGGCGCTCCATTTGGGGTGTGTACACCATCTGATGCCCGTATCTCCTGCCAATGTCGCCATCGACCTGGAGCGACTGGTGCGGGATCTGGACACCCCTCTGGGGGACGCCACTGCGGTACCAACTTGGTACGTCAGCCGGCTGGCCCGCACGCGAGTGACAGTGGCTCTGGCGGGGGAGGGCGCCGATGAGCTGTTCGGGGGGTATCAGCGCCAACGCTGGGATGCCAGGATGGACCGGTTGGGACTGCCGGGGGCTCTGATACTGCCGGTGCTTGCCCGGCTGGCGGGTCGGCCTCTGTCGGGCCGCGCCCTGGCGCGACTTCGGCTGCCTCCTTCGGTGAGCCGGTATTTGGATTGGTCGCAGGTATTTCCCCCCGCGCTGCTGGCCTCGGTGTGGGGGGAAGGGGTAACGTTGCCCTCCGCCGCTGGCGAGACCGAGCGGGAGGCGGAATTTGCGGCTCGGCTGTCTGCAGACCCCCTGGGCGCACGGCTGTGGGCTGATACCGTGCGGTTTCTGCCCGGGGATCTCCTGCCTAAGGTGGACCGAATGAGCATGGCCCACGGGCTCGAGGTGCGCGTTCCCTACCTGGACTGCGAGCTGGCGGATCTTGTTCTTTCCCTGCCGGCAGCAGTGCGAGTGGGCAAGTGGGGGGACAAGCGCCTGCTGCGGCGGGCAGCGGGCCGGTGGCTCCCCCGGGCGGTGGCGTGGCGGCGCAAGCAGGGCTTCGATGTTCCAATAGGCGCCTGGCTGCGCGGGCCCTTGGCTGGGGCGCTGAGGGATATCCTAGAGGAGGCGAGAGTGGACGCCGGCGGGTGGTTCTCCGGGTCGTCCGTGGCTCGGCTGGTGACCGACCATCTCTCGGGTGCCGCCGACCACGGTGAGCGCCTCTGGGTGCTGCTGGTGGCCGAGCTGTGGCGTCAGCACGTCTTCCAGGTGCCAGCCGAGGTGCGGTGGTGAGTCTCTCGCCACGCTCGCGGCGGGTGGTGCTGACCGGCCACCTGGCTTCGCGGGAGGCCCCCACCGGGGCGGAGCGCAGCCTAGCCCTGCTGGCGGCAGGGCTGGCCCGACGCGGTCACCGGGTGACTGTGCTGGCGCCGGGGCCGTGGTGCCTTTCGGGAGAGCTGGAGGAGGCGGGGGTCCAGGTGAGGGTGGTCCCCACCCGGCCGTGCTGGCTTACCTACTGGGGGTCCAGACCCCTGCCCGTGGTGCTGTGGAAGGGGGTGCGCTGCGCCGCGGCGATGCGGGCGGTGACCCGCTTGGCGGCGGCCCTGGCTGAACTCCAGCCTGACGTGGTGGTGGTGAACTGTCTGCCGCATCTGGCCGCGGCGGCCGCCGCGCGGCGGCTAGGCCGGCCTTGGCTTTGGTACCTGCGGGAGATCCTGCCCCCCGGCTGGCGACGGCGGTACTTTGCGCGTCGACTGGTGGCCAGCGGCGCGGTCCTGGTGGGGGTGAGCGAGGCGGTGCGGGCTTGGGTAGTAGGGGAGCAGCCCTCGGCCTTGGTGGACGTGGTGTACAACGGGGTTCCCATCCCGGCTGAGGTGCCCGAGGCCCCAGCGGTCCGCCTGGCCCTGGGCCTGCCCGAGGGCGGGGTGTGGGTGGGGTACCTGGGACAGTTGGCGCCCCACAAAGGGGTGCGGCTCTTCCTGGAAAGTGTGGCACAGGCCAGCGCCGCGGTCCGCGGCTTGCGGGCCCTGGTGGCCGGGCCGGGCTCCAGCCGGCAGCAGAGGCAGGTGCAGCGCTGGGGCCGGCAGCTTCTGGGGGAGCGCTGCACCGTCCTCCCCCCGCAGCAGGAGGTGGTTCCGCTGCTCGCCGCCTGCGACGTGGTGTGCGTCCCCACGTTGACGCCCGATCCCGCTCCGCGGGTGGTGCTGGAAGCAATGGCCGTTGGTCGGCCGGTGGTGGCCAGCTCCTCGGGCGGCATTCCCGAATTGATCCGGCATGGCCTCACCGGGTGGCTGCTGACGAAAGGGGAGGAGCTCCCCGAGGCCCTGGTCAGGGTGGGTGGCGATGCGACCTTGCGTCAGCGGATGGGCCAGGCGGGCCGCCGTCGGGCGGCAGAGTGGTTCTCCCTGGAGCGGCACGTGACTTGCGTGGAGGAGAAGCTGCTGGCCGTGGGTGACTCGATACCACCCCTTCCGTCTTGCTCCAAGGAAATCACGTAATTCCAGAATTATCAGAGATTGCCGTCAGGCCGCTCGCGGTCCTGACGAGGGGAGAAGAGACAGAGGGCGCCCGGAATCACGACCATGCTCAGGGGCACGAGGAACAGCCGAGTTTCGGCCATCACTGCGGCCACGGCGTGGATCGCCAGCCACGGGGGAATGAGGACGAAGAACGCACCGCGCAAAAAGGGCGGCCACCATCGCCACGCCGCGGCGGCGAGAAAGGGCGTCAAGTTGGTGGTGGCAAACAACTGGCGCCAGGTCTCGCGGCGCAGCAGGTTATACCTGAGAAGGGGGGGCCCGGGGGCATGTCCGTAAGGGACGATGAGCCGCTGGCCGGGAAACGCGCTGCGGAGGTAGAGGGAAATGCCACCAAAGAGTACGAGCGAAACGGCCACTAACCCAACTCTGCTTCGCACGCGCTGGCGCCAGTCTTCCCCGCGCCGGGTGGGCAGGAGGGCGAGGAGCGGAAGGAGAATCCCGGTTTCTCGATTGCTGGCCGCCAGGACGGCTAGGGGCAGCACCAGGTACCACCTACCCCTGCTCACGCTCGTCGCTGCCAGCAGATAGAAGAGCACATCGAAAAAAAGATTGAACTGCAAGTCGCTGTCGTAATGGCTGTAACTCATACCCCACAACAAGAGAGCCATGCCCAGGTAGGCGAGGGAGGGGGCGAATCCCAGTTGCCGGTAGTACACGAACGCACACAGGAGAATGGCAAAATCTTGCATGAGGCGGAAGCTCACAAAGGCGAAGAGGTCGGGGCGGGCCAGCGGCAGCTGCCGAACCACGCCCCGCCACGCTTCCACCAAGCACGGCGCCAACACGCGATACTGCCAGGGGTTGCCCGCCTCACCCGTGAGGACAGCGCGGTGGCGCTCCATCTGCGGGCCGAGCTCAATGTAGTCGTGACCTCGGGCCCGCACGTGCTCCGAGGTGGTGAACAGGGCTCCAACGGCCGCCGCTGCGAGGGCGAGCAAGGCGCCGCCACGGCGCCGGTTTCCTCCCCTCCCCTCATCACCCTTGTTTTTCATATAACTGAAGATACCATGAGCGTTCGTGGGCAGCACTCAGGATCATGGCCAGGGTGGGTCGATGGGGTGCCCGAAGGCCGGCGAGGGGTGCGGCGGCGAGGGAGAGAGACGACACGCTTTTACGGTGTTCACCGCGACGCACAACCGCGCCCACACTCTCCCCGACGTCTACGCAGCGTTGCTAGAGCAGACTTTTCACGACTTTGAATGGCTCATCGTGGACGACGGGTCCACCGATGGCACCGCGGAGTTGGTGCGGAGCTGGCAAGAGGAGGGGAAAATTCCCATCCGCTACTACTGGCAGCCCCACGGCCACAAGAAGGCGGCGTTCAACCGCGGGGTGCGGGAGGCACACGGAGAGCTTTTCTTGAGCTTGGACTCCGACGACAGCTGCGTGCCTGAGGCTCTGGAGCGCCTGTGGCACCACTGGTGCTCCATTCCGGAAGAAAAGCGGGCGGAATTTTCGGCGGTCACCTGCCTTTGCCAGGACGAGGAGGGCAGGATCGTTGGGGACCCTTTTCCCGCACCGGTGGTGGATTCCGACTCTTTAGAGATGCGCCATCGTTACAAGGTGTGGGGGGAGAAGTGGGGGTTTCACCGTACAGAGGTTCTGCGCCGCTTCCCCTTCCCCGAGGACGTCCCCGGCCATGTACCGGAGGACGTGGTGTGGATGGCGATTGCGCGGCGGTACCGAACCCGCTACGTCAACGAGGCCCTGCGCGTCTACCGCGTGCCTCTCTCCGCGGGGCACGGGCACCTTTCCCAGGCCCTCGACTGGGGCGCCATGGCGGCGGGTCAGGTGCTGTGGATGTTTTCCATTCTTGCGGTGGAGTGGGCATATTTCCGGTGCAACCCGAGGAGGTTCCTGTGGGCTGCCGCCTCGCTCACACGCTTCATCCTGCACGGTGGACTCCCCCCCAGCGGCGGGTGGCGACGACTTTCCATGGGGGCGAGATGGTTGGTGGTGGTGGCTGCCCCCGCGGGGGTCGTGCTGTGGGCGCGTGACCAGCTCGTACGGTGCAAACACGAGCTGAAGCGACGGTGGCCCTCGGGCTCAGCTAGTATGGCGTAGTCATGGCCGCACCACCGGTCACCGTGGAGGACAGGGGAAGTGCCCCTCGGGCGCCCCTGGTGATCGAGCCGCTGCGCGGCTGGGTCGGCGGCATGTGGAGAGAGGCTTGGGAGTACCGGGAGTTGCTGTATTTTCTGGTGTGGCGCGACCTCAAGGTGCGTTACAAACAAACCGCCATCGGCGCCGCCTGGGCTGTCCTGCAACCGCTCCTTGCGGCACTTCTGTTTACCTTGGTATTCGGGCGCTTTGCGGGGCTTCCCTCGGACGGGGTGCCCTACCCGATCTTCGCCTACGTCGGCCTGCTGCCATGGCAGCTTTTCGCCTATGCGTTGACGGAGTCCACCAACTCCGTGGTCACCCATCAGCAACTCATCAAGAAGGTGTATTTCCCGCGGATATTTCTTCCACTGACTCCGGTAGTGGCCGCGATGGTGGATTTTGTCGTTGCAGGCACGGTGCTGGTGGGCCTGCTGGCGGTTTTCCGGGTGGCCCCAAGCGGGAAAGTACTGCTCCTGCCCGTGGCCCTGCTCGGGGCGGTGATGGCGGCCTTTGCGGTGGCGGTGTGGTTGGCGGCGCTCAACGCCAAGTACCGGGATGTGCGCTACGCCGTGCCGTTTCTGGTTCAGGTCTGGTTTTTCGCGACCCCAATCGTATACCCTTCGAGTGTTATCCCCGCCCCTGTGCGGCCCCTGTGGGCCCTCAATCCCATGGCCTCCGTGGTGGACGCGTTTCGTTGGGCGCTGCTGGGGGCGCCAGCGCCCCCCCTCGCCGCGGTGAGCGCTTCGTGTGCCGCCGTGTTGCTGCTGCTTGTGGGCGGGGTCCGCTTTTTTCGCCGCACCGAGGCCACCATTGCAGAGATCGTCTGAGGCCCCATGAGTGAGCTTGCCATTCGTGTCGAGGGCCTGGGCAAGCGGTATCTTGTAGGCTCCGGCGGGCCGTACCTCAGCTTGCGTGACTCGCTGGCCAGTCTGCCGCAGCGACTCTTCGGCCGGCGCAGCCAGGTCGAGGGCCCCCGAGAGCTGTGGGCGTTGAAGGATGTCTCTTTCGAGGTGAAGCAGGGTGAGGTACTGGGCGTCATCGGCCGCAACGGGGCGGGCAAGAGCACGTTGCTGAAAATTCTCTCCCGCATCATTCGACCCACTGAGGGCAGGGCGGAGGTGTGGGGGCGGGTGGGATCCCTGCTGGAGGTGGGAACGGGTTTTCACCCGGAATTGACGGGCCGAGAAAATCTCTGGCTGTACGGCGCCATCCTCGGCCTCAAGAGGCAAGAGATCCAGCGAAAATTCGATGAAATTGTCGCCTTTTCCGAGGTAGAGTCGTTCCTTGACACCCCCCTCAAGCATTACTCCAGTGGCATGCAAATGCGGCTCGCATTCGCGGTGGCCGCCCACTTGGAGCCCGAGGTGCTGCTGGTGGACGAGGTGTTGGCGGTCGGCGACGCCGCTTTCCAGCGCAAATGTCTAGGCAAGATGGAGGATGTTCGGCGCAGCGGACGCACGGTGCTCTTTGTCAGTCACAATATGGCCGCGGTGCACGCCGTGTGCTCGCGAGTGACCTGGTTGGCTCATGGACAGATCGTCGCGGACGGGACACCGCACGAGATCGTCTCTCGCTATTTGACCAGTATCGCTCGCTTTGTGCGGGAGGTGAAATGGTACAACGACGCGGAAGGGCCGAGCGGTGGAGGAGTTTTCCTGCGTCGGGCCGCGGTTGCACCCGCCGATACTGCCGGCGACGGGCCCATCCGGATCACCACTGCTATCCAGTGCACCTTCGAGTACTTCAACTCGATTCCGGGCCTGCACCTGAATCCGACCATGAAGCTCTACGACGAAATCGGGAACCTGGTCTTCACCAGTGCACCGGTGGAAGAGAAACAATGGTACGGTCGGCCGCATCCCCCCGGGCTGTACCGGAGTACGGTAACGATTCCCGGTGACTTTCTCGGAGAAGGGACGTATTTTATTTCCGTGCTCCTAGTCCGCGATCAAGCGACAGTGCTACTCCGCGCCGAACGGGTCTTGGCCTTTCGGGTCGAAGACGACCCAGCCCGGCGCGGTTCCTGGTATGGAAATTGGGAAGGCGTCGTGCGCCCCCGTCTGCCGTGGCTGACCGAGCCCATTTCGCTGCCCCTGTGACTGCCGGAGTGAAATGACGATGGTAAGGCAGAACGCAGACACCAAGCTCGGGAGAATCGCTATTCTTGGCCACCCTACTTCTATTTTTGGCATTTTTCTTGGTGAATGCCTGACCAGACAAGGCTGGGAAGTCTCCAATATCGGGTGGGAAAGCAAGGGAATCGCCACGCGAGATGAATGGCCGTTCCAAGTTGTCAACTTGTGGGATCAACAGCGAGGATGGCGACGTTTTCTGAGAGTGGTGAGCGGGTTCATGTGCAACCAAGTAGATCGTCTGTTCTTGGCCCTGGGGCAGCCGATGACGCAGGGATGGGACCATTTGGGGGAGCTTGACCGGCGGCCGCCCTCGTTGAACTACGCCCTTCACAGCGCAATCGCCATGGCCCGTTGGGTGCGGCGAGAGAAGCCGCGGTGTGTGTTTGCGTTGGAGGCCTATCCCCATGGTCTGGCAGCGGCTCTTTGTGACAAGACGACGCGTGTAGTCATGCCTTGGGGCTCGGATATTTTCCGCTACGCGGAGGCGTCACCGTTGGTTCGGTGGTTGCTGAAATGGACGTTGCGGCGCGCCCATCTCGTGTGCCCGGGGGCGGTGTCTGCAGCACGAGAATTGCAAGCGAGATTTCGCTTGCGCCCACAATCGGTGGTGGCGGCGCCGTGGGGGGTGGACAGGTCGCTATTTCGTCCTCGTGGGGAGGGGGAGAAGCGAGAACTGCGCCGCAAAGTGGGCGTGGCAGAAGATGGTCTGGTAGTTCTCAATGTGCGACGATTTGCGCCGTTATGGGGCTGTCATGAGGTGCTGGAAGTCATGCTCATTCTCGCTCAGCAGCGAAACGATTGCCAGTGTGTACTTTTCGGGGGCGCTGGCGAGAAGTACGCGCATTTGGTACGGGCGGCGAGGGAGCGAGTGGAGGCCCTTGGATTGACCGCACGCTTTCATTTCTTGCCAGCAGAAGTATCCCTGGAAGCGTGCGCGGAGTGGATGGCGATGGCGGATGTGTTCTTGTCCCTTCATCGCGACCGGGACATGCGTTCGTGGAGCATCGTGCAAGCTGCAGCCTGTGGTGCGGCGCCAGTGCTCAGCGACCAGGCGGAGTACCGGTGTATGGAGGAGGAGGGGTTTCGCGCCCTGTTCGTCGACCCCTCAGACACCTGGGCAACGGTGAGGGCGGTGGTACGGTACGCGGAGGACGCGAACCTGCGAGCCCGGATACGGGCGCTGAACCTTCGCTACGTCGCCACGAGGGAAGACGTAAGGGTACGCATGCGAGCGCTGCAGGAGGCGGTTTTGGAAGCGGTGGAAAGGCGGGAAATGGGGCGCAGAACGGGGTGAGGGTGGTGG
>JABRVY010000068.1:0-14801 GCA_039961755.1 Acidobacteriota bacterium
GGCGACCGCCCATGCGGGCGAGCAGCCCCCGCGGCACCACCAGCGCGCCCCCCAGGACGGTGGGGGGGAGGGCGGAGATTTTCGCCTCGCGGTCCAGCTCCTCCATGCGCCGGGCCAGACGGGCCTGGAGGTCGTCGGCGCGCCGGCGGGCCTCCTGGGAGTTGAGGCGGGCGTTGATCTTGCCCGCCTGCTCCTGGAGCCTGAGCTCCTCGGCGCGGTGGTCCCAGTAGGCAATCTCCTTGGTGAGGCGATCCTTGACCGCGGCGCGGGTCTTGTCGATCCAGTGCAGGCGGCGCTCGCGCACTTCCCCCAGGTGCTCGGGGACGATGGTGCCGATGGCGTGGTTGAAGGCGGTCCTTTCCAGCTCGCGGGTGATCCAGGCGCACTCGGGCCGCGCCAGGCAGGCCTCCACCGGCGGCTCGTCCGGGCGCAGCGGCCGGTAGTCCAGGTAGGGGGCGTAGTGGAGGTGCCGCGCCCGGCCTCGAGCGTCGATCTCCACGTAGAGCAGCCGCCGGCTGATGGTGCGCCGTTGCCCGGAGGGCAGCTGGTTGGCGTCCTGGATGGCGTGCTCGAGAAAGAACAGCACCCGCGGCTCGACGCCGTCGTCGCCGTCGTCGACGAGCACGCTGCCGCGCCGGAGGAGCTCCCGGTGGCGTTCGAGGGTGAGGTCCAGCACCGCCTCTAAAAGGGGGTGCCCGGGGCAGATGAAGGCGGCCAGGGGCTTGCCCGGCGGAGCGAGGAGAGCCTTTTCGAAGGCGATGCGCTCGTAGCGGGGGAGCACCGGCTCGCCGGTGCCGATCAGGCGGTCCCGGTTGCGCACCGGCGCCGGCACGTGGGTGACCTCCCAGCGCTGTGGCTCGCGGGGCCGGACGGTGCCGCCGAGGAGCCTGAAGGCCTCCAGGAAAAACGACTCGATGTAGTGGGGCTGCAGGCGGCGAGCCTCGGCGCGTTCCATCTCCTCGCGCACCCGCGCCACCCGAGTGGCATCCATGGTGTCGTGGGCCAGGGCACGCTCCTCGAGGAGGTCTTGCAGGTGCGAGCGGTCGACGGCCTCGGCCACGGCCTCCTGCAGCCGGGCTCGCACCTCCGGCCGATCGCCGTAGCGAATCGCCTCGATGAGCAGGTCGCGCAAGCGGCGCCCTCGAAACTCCAGCCGGCCCAGCACGTCGAAGACCCGTCCCCCCATGGCTTCGCGGGCCCGCTCCAGCTTCTCCAGCAGCGTCCGGTAGACGTCCCCCTCGCGGGTTTCCTGGGCCACCAGGTTCCACAGGTGGCATACCTCGGTCTGCCCGATGCGGTGGATGCGCCCGAAGCGCTGCTCGAGGCGGTTGGGGTTCCAGGGCAGGTCGTAGTTGACCATGAGGTGGGCGCGCTGGAGGTTGATGCCCTCGCCCGCGGCATCGGTGGCCAGGAGCACCTGCACCTGCGGGTCGTGCAGGAAACGCTCCTGCGCCTTGCGGCGCTCCTCCCGGCCCAGGCCGCCGTGAATGACCGCCACGGCCTCCGCTCGACCGAGGAGGGAGACGATGCGCCGTTCCAGGTAGGCAAGGGTGTCGCGGTGCTCGGTGAAGATGACCAGCTTTTGATGGGGCGAGCGCCGGGGGGGTGGCAGGGGCCCGGCGCCGTAGGGTAGCTCCTCCTCGGCCACCGTGGGGTCCCCACCCGCCGGCGAAAAGATCCACTGCAACAGCTGCGCCATGTCGTGCCACTTGGAGTCGGTGCCGCTGCGCCGTACCTCGGCGGCCAGCCCCTCCAGGCGGGTGAGGGTGGCAATCTCGGTTCTGAGTTCGGCCAGCGTGGCGGCGGCGGTGGCGCGGTCGAGGATCTCCTCTTCGACGGTCAGGGCCTCGGTCTCGGGCAGGTCATCCAGCTCGTCCAGGGCGTCGGGGTCGATCACCGGGCCGGGGTCCAGGGCCTCCGGCGGCACGACGGCGCCCCGCTGCTCGAGTTCCAGCTCGCGCAGCCGCCTTTCCAGGCGTTCCCGGCGGCGGCGCAGCGACTGGTAGATGGCCTCGGGGGAGGAGGCGAGGCGGCGCTGCAGGATGGTCAAGGCGAAGCCGACGGTGCCGGCCCGCCGGTCGTTGTGCAGCGCCTCGGCGCGGTTGAACTCCTCGCGCACGTACTCGGTGACCTCCGCATACAGCCGCGCCTCGCCGGCGGATAGCCGGTACGGCACGGTGTAGGCGATGCGCTCGGGAAAGAGCGGGCGGCCGTCAAATTTGCGCAACTCCTCCTTGACCATGCGGCGCATGAGGTCGGAAACGTCCACCTGGTGCACGCCGTCGCGGAAGCGACCCTCGAAACGATCGCCGTCCAGGAGCGCCAGGAAGAGCTGGAACTCTTCCTCCTTGCCGTTGTGGGGGGTGGCGGTGAGGAGCAGGAGGTGACGGGTGAGTCCGGCGAGCAGCTGCCCCAGGCGGTAGCGCTTGGTGTAGTCCACCTCGCCGCCGTAAAAGCGCGCCGACATCTTGTGCGCCTCGTCGCAGATCACCAGGTCCCAGCGGCACTCGGGGGCGGCGAGCTTGGCCTGCACCCGCTCGTCGCGGGACAGTTTGTCCAGGCGGGCGATGGCCAGGTCATTCTCGCAAAACCAGTTGCCGGTGCGGGCGGACTCCAGCTTGTCGCTGGTCAGGATTTCGAAGGGCAGGTGGAAGCGCCGGTGCAGCTCGTCCTGCCACTGTTCCACCAGGATGCCGGGACAGACCACCAGGCAGCGCCTGAGATCCCCCCGGGCGACCAGCTCCTTGATGAGCAGGCCGGCCATGATGGTCTTGCCGGCGCCGGGGTCGTCGGCGAGGAGGAAGCGCAGGGGCTGGCGGGGGAGCATGGCCTCGTACACGGCGGTGATCTGGTGCGGCAGGGGGTCGATGAGGGAGGTGTGTACCGCCAGCACCGGGTCGAAGAGGTGGGCGAGACGAATGCGGTGGGCCTCGGCCACCAGCCGGAAGAGCGCCCCGTCGCCGTCGAAGCTCCACGGTCGGCCGGCGGCCACGAGCTCCAGACGCGGCTCGTCGAAGCGGTAGAGGAGCTCTTCCGCCACCGCGCCGCCGGGGTCGCGGTAGACCAGGGTCAGGGCGTCCGAGCCGTGCCACTCCACCTTGACCACGGCCACGGTGACGTCGGGCAGGATGCCGCGAACCCTGGCGTCGGGCTGCAACTCTTCCAGCTTCATGGGATCGGCCCCCCGCTGGCGAGCGGGCAGGAGAGTCTCGACAAGGATGCCCGGGGTTGCATGCGCACATGATATGATCACCTGGCGGTGGGAGGGCGGCGCCCTCGTTCTCCTGGTGCGGCGCTCCGTCGCGCGCGATCCCGAGGACAGCAGGCGAGGAGAGGTGCAGCGGCGAGCGCGGTGCCTGCCCGAGGTTGCCTCCCCCTGCTGTGAGGAGTGCTCATGGGCTACAACATCGAAAAGCTGGGACCGTGTCGGGTGTCGGTGGCGGCGGCGCTGGCGAGCGAAACGGTGGCGCTGGAGCGCAGGCGGGTGGTGGACACCTGGCGACGCAACGCCCGCTTGCCCGGGTTTCGCCAGGGGAAGGCCCCGGTGTCGCTGGTGGAGCGGCGGTTCGCCCTGGAAATCGAGGACGATCTGACCGAGGAGTTGATCCGGGCCTGCTGGCGCGAGGTGCGCTCCGCCGAGGAGTTACGCCCCGCCGGGCCGTTGCAGGTGAGAAAGGCGGAGGTCTCGGCGGACGGCGGATTTGCCCTGGAGGGGGAGTTCGAAGTGTTTCCGGTGATCGAGATCGGGAATCCTGCCGAGTTCTCCCCTCCCCCGGTGGACCTCGAGCCAACCCCGGAGGAAATTGACGCCGCCCTGCAGCAGATGCGGGAGCGGCAGGCGGCGTGGGAGCCGGTGGAGGGTGAGCCGATCGCCGAGGGGATGCTGGTGGAGGTGGAGGTGCGCGGCCAGTTCCCCGACGGCGAGGGGGAGCCGTTCCGCGAGGAGCGCTCGCTGTTCGTGGTGGGCAAGGGGGAGGTGTACCCCGAAATCGAGCAGGCGGTGCTGGGCGCCGCCGTGGGCGCCACCGTTACCGCCGAGGCCAACTTGGGAGAGGCGGCGGGGGAGAGGGCGGGTGCAAGGGTGCACTACGAGGTGCTGGTCAAGGGGGCGCGCCGCAAGCGCCTGCCGGACCTGGATGACGCTTTTGCCGCCTCGCTCGGGGTGGAGCAAGGTCTGGCGGTGCTCACCGAGCGGGTGCGCGAGCGCCTGCGCTTCGAGCGCGCCCGTCGCCGGCGGACGGTGTGGAGGGATGCTCTCATCGCCCATCTTGCCGGTGACGCCCTGCTGCCCCTGCCCGAGGGCGTGGTGAAGGAGCGCACCCGC
Source organism: Acidobacteriota bacterium (assembly GCA_039961755.1). Classification (GTDB taxonomy): domain Bacteria; phylum Acidobacteriota; class Thermoanaerobaculia; order Thermoanaerobaculales; family Thermoanaerobaculaceae; genus CALEVZ01. The sequence goes on from JABRVY010000068.1 coordinate 4,325, forward strand.
TCGGAACTCCTGGATTTCGCCCGGGAGCTGGCCCGCCGCGGGGTGGATGTGGAGAAGGCCGAGCTGGACTGGGCGGCGATCGAGAGGGATGTGCGGCAGCGGGTGGAGCGCGTCCTGCACGGGGAGCTGGTGCTGGACGCCCTGGCGGAGCGCCTGGGGGTGGAGGTGAGCGAGGCGGAGCTGGACGGGGAGCTGGAGAAGCAGGCCCGGCTGGGAGGTGTACCCTTTGCCGAGCTCAAGGGGAACCTGGCCAAGCGCGGTGATCTGGAGCACGTTCGCGCCCTGCTGCGGCGGGAGAAGGCCACCGACCAGGTGCTCGGCGAGGTGGCGCCGAAGGAGGGGTGACCATGCTGGTACCCATCGTCGTGGAACAGACGGCCCGCGGCGAGCGGGCGTACGACATCTTCTCGCGCCTGCTCAAGGACAACGTGGTGTTCATCGGCGAGGTCATCGACGACCACCTGGCCTCCCTGGTGATCGCGCAGCTGCTGTTTTTGGAGGCGGAGAACCCGGAGAAGGACATCTTCCTCTATATCAATTCTCCGGGGGGGTCGGTCACCTCGGGCCTGGCCATCTACGACACCATGCAGTACATTAAGCCGGACGTGTGCACCATCTGCATCGGCCAGGCGGCGTCGATGGCGGCGGTGCTGCTGGCGGGGGGCACCAAGGGCAAGCGTCTGGCCCTGCCCCACGCCCGGGTGCTGCTCCATCAGCCGCTCCTCCACGGGCTGGGCGGTCAGGCCACCGACATCGACATCCACGCCCGGGACATCATGCGCCTGCGGACGCGCCTGAACGAGATCCTGTCGCACCACACCGGCCAGCCCATCGAGAAAGTGAACGGCGACACCGAGCGGGACTTCATCCTCGAGGCCGCCGATGCGGTGACCTACGGCCTGGTGGACAAGGTGATCGCGCACAGGGAATAGAACGTGAGGCGAGGCGCTTGCGAGGGCGGGTGGTGTATGCTAGGGCGAGGAGGCGTCAGTGGCTAGGGAAAGCGCCGCGGAAGGTCTGCGCTGTAGCTTTTGCAACAAGTCGCAGCGAGAGGTCCGCAAGCTGATCGCCGGCCCCAACGTCTACATCTGCGACGAATGTGTGGACATCTGCCTGGATATCATCTCCGAGGACCGCGCCCGGGAGGCGCGGGAGACTCGCAAGAGCTTGCCCAAGCCGGAGGACATCAAGGGCATCCTGGACCAGTACGTGATCGGTCAGGAGGCGGCGAAGAAGCGGCTGGCGGTGGCGGTGTACAATCACTACCGGCGCATCGATTATCTATCCCATTCCCCGCGGCCGGAGGTGGAGCTGTCGAAGTCCAACATCCTCCTCATCGGCCCCACCGGAACCGGCAAGACCCTCCTGGCCCAGACCCTGGCCCGAATGCTGGACGTGCCCTTCACCATCGTGGATGCCACCACCCTCACCGAGGCGGGGTACGTGGGTGAGGACGTGGAGAACATCCTGCTGCGCCTCTACCAGGCGGCCGATGGCGACCGCGAGAAGGCAGAGCGGGGCATCGTCTACATCGACGAGATCGACAAGATTGCCCGCAAGTCAGATTCCCCCTCCATCACCCGCGATGTGTCGGGGGAGGGCGTGCAGCAGGCGCTGCTGAAGATTCTCGAAGGCACGGTGGCCAACGTGCCCCCCCAGGGGGGGCGAAAGCACCCCCATCAGGAGTTCCTCCAGATCGACACCACCAACATTCTGTTCATGTGCGGGGGCGCCTTCGTCGGTCTGGAAGATGTGGTGGCCAAGCGACTGAACCAGAAGTCCATGGGGTTCGAGGCGCGCATCCTGAAGTCCTCCGAACGCAGCGTCACCGACCTGTTGATGCAGGTGCATCCGGAGGATCTCATCAAGTTCGGGATGATCCCCGAGTTCGTCGGACGGGTGCCGGTGGTGGCGACCCTGCACGAGCTGGACAAGGAAACGCTGGTTCGTATCCTGACCGAGCCGAGAAATTCGCTCATCAAGCAGTACCAGACCATGCTCTCCTTCGAGGGTGTGGAGTTGCGTTTTACCGATGATGCCCTGGCGGCGATCGCCGAGGAGGCGATCGTCCGCAAGGTGGGGGCGCGGGGCCTGAAGATCATTCTGGAAGAGCTGATGCTGGACGTCATGTACCAGGTCCCCTCCCGCTCGGACATCACCGAGATCGTCATCACGCCCGAGGTGGTGGCGCGGCACGTCGCGCCCCTGGCCTCGATGCGCAAGGCTGGCTGAGAGTTTTCCTGCCCGCGCGGTGCGGGCGCTTCCTTGAGAACGAGAGGATCGAAGGATGGTGGAACCGAACGCGCACGTACTCCCGGTTGTGCCACTGCGCGACATGGTGGTTTTCCCGGGGATGAAGGCAGCCTTCGTGGTGGGGCGGCCCTCCTCGGTGGCGGCTCTGCATCGCGCCCTGGAGCACCCCCGCAAGCGACTTTTCCTGATCGCCCAGCGCGATCCCCAGCTGGATGAGCCTGGTCCCGATGATGTGCACCGCATCGGCGTGATCGCCACGGTGCTGCAGCACGTCACCTTTCCCAACGGCACCATCAAGGTGGGCGTGGAAGGGCTGGTGCGGGCCCAGTGGGTCAAGCTGCGGTTCACCGCCGACCGGGCGTTCGAGGCGGAGGTGGAGCCCATCTCCACCCCGGCCGTGGACGACGCCAAGGTCACCCGCTACATGGCCAGTCTGGTCAACCTGTTCCAGCAGTTCGCCCGGCTCTCCCAGCAGATCGGTGCGGAGGGAGTGCTGGCGGAGCTGCAGACCGACGATCCCCAGCGGTTCGCGGATACCATGGCGGCGGCGTTGCCGCTGTCGACGCAGGAGAAGCAGCAGCTCCTGGAAGTGATCAACCCCCTGGAGCGTCTGCAGCGCCTCAATGACCTCCTGGATGTGGAAATCGAAAAGCAGAACATCGATCGCCGCCTCAACTCCAAGGTCAAGAAACAGATGGAGAAGGCGCAGCGGGAGTACTACCTGTCGGAAAAGATCAAGGCGATCAACGAGGAGCTGGGCAGGACGGACGTCAAGGAGGAGCTGGAGGAGCTCGCCAAGCGCGTCGAGAACGCCGGCATGTCCAAGGAGGCAAAGGAGAAGGCCCTGTCGGAAATCAAGCGTCTGGAAGGTATGGCGCCGATGTCCGCCGAGGCCACGGTGTCGCGCAACTACGTGGAGTGGCTGCTGGCGGTGCCATGGAAGAACGCCACCCGCGAGATCCGCAACATTACCATGGCCGAGAAGGTGCTGGAAGAGGACCACTACGGGCTTGAGAAGGTCAAGGAGCGCATTCTCGAGTTCCTGGCGGTGCGGCAACTGGTCAAGAAACCCAAGGGGACCATCCTCTGCTTCGTGGGCCCTCCCGGGGTGGGCAAGACGTCGCTGGCCAAGTCCATTGCCCGCGCCACCGGCCGCAAGTTCGTTCGCCTGTCCCTGGGCGGGGTGCGGGATGAGGCGGAAATCCGCGGCCATCGGCGGACGTACATCGGCGCCTTTCCCGGGCAGATCATCCAGATGATGAAGAAGGCGACCACCGTCAACCCGGTTTTTCTCCTGGATGAGGTGGACAAGATGGCGTCCGACTTCCGCGGGGATCCCGCGGCGGCGCTACTGGAAGTTCTGGACCCCGAGCAGAACCACGCCTTCCTGGATCACTATCTGGACGTGGAGTACGATCTCTCCCGGGTCTTCTTTATCGCCACCGCCAACGTCACCCACACCATCCCGCCGGCGCTGGTGGATCGCATGGAAGTGATCCGGCTGTCGGGCTACACCCCGTACGAGAAGTTGCAGATCGCCCAGAAGTTCCTGGTGCCCAAGCAAGTGGAACAGCAGGGCCTGGGGCGCTTCAAGGTGAGCTTTTCCGATGAGGCCATTCACCTCCTGGCCGAGCGCTACACCCGCGAGGCCGGCGTGCGCAACCTGGAGCGGGAGATCTCCTCGATTTGCCGCAAGCTGGCGCGGGAGGTGTTGAAGAAGGGCACCCGCAAGGGCACGGCCCTGGAGGTTGGTCCCGAGCGGGTCGGGGAACTCCTTGGCAAGCCCCGCTACCGCGCCACCAAGGCCAATGAAAGCAGCGAGATCGGCGTGGCCACCGGGCTGGCCTGGACAGAGGTGGGCGGCGAATTGCTGGCCACCGAGGTGACGCTCATGCGTGGCAAGGGCAACCTGACGCTCACCGGCCAGCTGGGCGATGTGATGCAGGAGTCAGCGCGGGCGGCGCTATCGTACGTGCGCTCCCACGCCACCCGGCTGGCGCTGGCCGATGACTTCTTCGAGACGCGGGACGTCCACGTGCACGTGCCGGAGGGGGCCATACCCAAGGACGGGCCATCGGCGGGGGTGACCATGGCGGTGGCGCTGTTCTCGGCGGTGGCGGGGGTGCCGGTCCGGCAAGACGTGGCAATGACCGGCGAGATCACGTTGCGCGGCAAGGTGCTGCCGGTGGGAGGCATCAAGGACAAGGTCCTGGCCGCCTACCGGGCAGGTATCCGCGAGGTGATCCTCCCCGAGGAGAACGAGAAGGACCTGGAGGATATCCCCGAGGACGTGCGCTCGGAAATGCAGTTCCACCTGGTAAAGGGAATGGACGAGATCATCGCCCTGGCGTTGGATGGGCCCCTTCCCCCCGTCGCCGGCAGTTCCGGAGCCGAGAGCGCCGAGGCCAGCCTCGTCTCGCACTGACAGTGCACATCCGCGAGGTTCACCTGCAGGCCACCGTGGCGAATCACCGGGAGGGGCCGAAGGCGCCGTGGCCACAGATTGCCTTCGCCGGTCGCTCCAACGTGGGCAAGTCGACGCTGTTGAACGCCCTCTTCGGTCGCCCGCTGGCGGCAACCTCCAAACACCCGGGCAAGACGCGCACCATCAATTACTATCTGGTCAACGGCTCGGTGTTCTTCGTCGATCTCCCCGGTTATGGCTACGCCCGGGTGGCCAAGAGCGAACGCTCGAGCTGGGGAAAGCGCATCACCGACTATGTGATGGGCGAGGATCGCCTGAAGCTCGTGGTATCCCTGGTGGATCCCCGCATTCCCACCTCGCCGCTGGATGAGGATCTTCTCGCCCTGCTGCGGCAGTGTGGGCGCGACTTCCTGGTGGTGATGACGAAGTCGGATTGCCTGGGTCGAGGGGCGCTGGCCGCCGCAGCGCAGCGGTTGCGGCGAGATCTCGCGCTGCCGGAGGCGCCGCTGGCGGTTTCCGCGCGGACTGGAGTGGGCACGAGAGAACTCCTGACGCAGCTCGCCGCGGCGAGCGCCGCGCCCGGGGCCAGACGAGAAGGAGCAGGGTAATGGTGGAACGAAAGGGTACGCAAGGGAAGAGCGAACGCGGCCGCCGCCGCCGCAGCGCCGCCGAGGCTGAGGGATTGCCGGTGGTGGTGGAGGAGGACGAGGTCGCTGCGCAGGAGGACGAGGGCCAGGACGGCCAGCGGCTGGACATGCGCACGCTGAAGGACATGTCCATCGCCGATCTCACCCAGGTGGCGCGGGAGCTGGAAGTTGAAAACCCGGCCGGGATGCGCAAGCAGGATCTCATCTTCAAGATCCTGCAGGTGCAGACGGAGCGGGAGGGGCTGATCTTCGGCGAGGGGGTGCTGGAAATCCTCCCCGATGGCTACGGCTTCCTGCGGGCGCCGGAGTACAACTACCTCCCCGGACCGGACGACATTTATGTCTCCCCGTCCCAGATCCGGCGCTTCAACCTGCGCACCGGGGACACGGTGTCGGGGCAGATTCGCCCACCCCGGGAGGGCGAGCGCTACTTCGCCCTGATCAAGGTGGAGGCGATCAACTTCGAGCCCCCCGACGTGGCGCAGGAAAAGATCCTGTTCGACAACCTCACCCCCCTCTATCCGCTGGAGAGGCTGAATCTGGAAGTCGAAGGGAACATGACTTCGCGGGTGATGAACCTGCTCACCCCCATCGGCAAGGGCCAGCGCGGTCTCATCGTCGCCCCGCCGCGTACCGGCAAGACGATGATGCTGCAGGCGATTGCCAACGCGGTGACGACCAATCATCCGGAGGTGGTGCTCATCGTCCTGCTGATCGACGAGCGCCCCGAAGAGGTGACCGACATGCAGCGCTCGGTCAAGGGGGAAGTGATCTCCTCCACCTTCGACGAACCGGCCTTCCGCCATGTGCAGGTAGCCGAGATGGTGCTGGAGAAGGCCAAGCGCCTGGTGGAGCACCGGCGCGACGTGGTCATCCTGCTGGACTCCATTACTCGCCTGGCGCGGGCGTACAACACGGTGGTGCCACCCTCTGGCAAGGTGCTCTCGGGGGGCGTGGATTCCAACGCCCTGCAGAAGCCCAAGCGCTTCTTCGGCGCCGCTCGCAACATCGAGGAGGGCGGCTCCCTCACCATCATGGGCACCGCCCTCATCGATACCGGCTCGCGCATGGACGACGTGATCTTCGAGGAGTTCAAGGGTACCGGCAACATGGAGGTGCACCTGGACCGCAAGCTCACCGAAAAGCGCGTCTTTCCCTCCATCGATATCAACAAGTCGGGCACCCGCAAGGAGGAACTCCTGCTGGAGCCCTGGGAGCTCAAGCGGGTGTGGGTGCTGCGCAAGGTGTTGAACCCGCTGTCCACCGTCGAGGCCATGGAGCTGCTGCTGGAACGCCTGGAGAAGACCCGCACCAACCGCGACTTCCTGGAGTCCATGTCGCAGGGATGACCCCCTCCCACCTTCAGCCGGTACCTCCATGAGCCAGCCGACGCACCTCGTCGGCGTGCGGTTTCTGAACTCACGGCCGCTGGTGGCGGGTCTGGAGGCGGGAATCCCGGCGCCCTTCGGCTACCGGTACGCCGCCGCCGACCCTGCCGAGTGCGCCGCCCGACTGGCGTCGGGCGCGGTCGCGGGAGCCCTCGTGCCCGTCGTGGCCCTGGCCGAAGCCGCGGGCGCTCGTGCCGTGCCAGGCCTGGGCGTGGCGTGCCGGGGCGCCGTGTACTCCGTGCTGCTGGTGTCCAAGGTGCCGCTGGCGCGCATCGGCCGGCTGGCGGTGCATACTGCCTCGCGCACCTCCGAGATCCTGGCGCGGCTCCTGCTCAGCGAAACCGAGGGCATCCGGCCGGCGGGGGTGCGTTGCTCGCCGCCGCTGGAGCACATGCTGGCCCACGCCGATGCCGCGGTGGTGATCGGTGATGTCGCCATGCACCTGCGCGGCCGCACCGGCCTCGTCGAGGTGGACCTGGGCCAGGCCTGGAGGGAGTGGACCGGTCTCCCCTTTGTGTTCGCCCGCTGGGCCGTCACCCCGGGCGCCCCGCCGGGGATCGAGACCCTGCTCGAAGACTCGCTCGCCTACGCCGAGCAACGCTGGAGCGAGCTGCTCCCGCGCTGGGCCACCGCTCACGGCATCGGGCTGCCGGAGGTGGCCAGCTATCTGGGGGAGCGCCTGCACTTTCGCCTGGACGAAGAGGACGAGCGTGGGAGCAGGGCTTTCCTGGAGCTGGCGACCGCCCGAGGACTCCTGTCCGGGCCCCCCCAGGGACCGCCCGGCGCCGTTGTGACCCTACAATCTGAGGAATGAACGCCAGCCGCCGCGTCCTCCAGACGGGAGTGCTGTTCTGCTTCCTCGCCTGGTTTGCCGCGGTGCTCCTGCGCTATGACCGGGTGGACAGCGCCGAGGTCTTCGTCGCTCTGCTGCTGGTGACGGGGTGGGTGGCGGTCTTCTCGCTGGCGTGCCTGGGGGCCGGCCGGGCGGCCTTGATGGCGTGCGGCGGACAGCTGCGACGGTGGGAGGACTGGCTCATCGCCGCCGGGCTGGGGTGCGCTGTGCTGGTGGCGGCGGGCCTCCTGCTCTCGCTCCCGGGCTGGTTTCGCCCCTTTCCTCTGGCGGTGGTCCTGGCGACGGCGGCGGGGATGGGTGCGCGAGCGGTGTGGCGGTGGAGAGCGAACGTGTCCTGGCCGCCCTGCTACCGCCAGCTGCTGCCGCTGCCGGCGCTGATCGCCGCGGTGGCGGTGGCCACCCTGCTGGTGACGGCCAGCGCCTCGCCGTTCTATGATCAGTTCCACTACCACCTGGGCTTTCCCTACCAGTGGCTGCGCCGCGGCCATGTGGAGGTGTTTCCCCGCCACGCCTATTCGTACTTCCCGGCCGCCATGGGCGTCCTGTTCGCCTACCCGCTGGGGTGGCTGGGCACCTGGTCGGCGCAGGCGATCCACTGGTGGACGGGGGGGGTGGCGGTGCTGGCGACCGGCGCGCTGGCGGCGCGGCTGGGTGGACCGCGCGCCGCCATCATCGCCGCCGCCACGGTGGCCTGCACGCCGTCGGTGATGCAGGTGTCCACCTGGGCCGCCGCCGACCTGGGGGCCGCCGCCTTCGGCGCTCTCGCCTGGCTCCTCCTGCTGCGGTCCCGGCGGCAGGTCGCGGAGAGTCGCGGGGTGTGGCTGGCGGTCGGGGTCCTGGCCGGACTGGCAGCGGCCGCCAAGGTGCTGGCCCTCACCACCGTGGTGGCGCCGGTTTTGTTGGTCGGAGTGGTATCGGCCGTCCGCCGCCCGCGGATCGTGGTCTCCCGCCTGCTTTGGATGAGCGCTGGCGTGCTGGTGACCTTCGGGCCCTGGGCGGCCCGCAACCTGGTCCTCACCGGGGACCCCGTGTACCCCTTCGGCACCGCCGCCCTGGCGCACCTCACCAGCGCCTCGGAAACAGGAGAGAAGGAGGTGGCGAGGGCCATTGTGGCCGGTGAGGCGGGAGTGCGATCGCCGGCGGTGGTGGCCTCCCTGGCCACCTTTCAACCCGAGGGGGACGCCGGAGCCATCGGTCCCCTCTACCTCGGCTTGCTGCCCCTGGCGATATGGGCGGCCGCACGCGACCGGCGCCGTGACGCGGCCGTGCTCGCCCTGGCCGCAGCGCTCGCCGTCGCGGGCTGGGCGGTAGGTCCCCCGCGGGGCCGCTACCTGCTGCCGGCATTGCCGCTGCTTGCCGCCCTGGGGGCTGCCGGCTGGCGGTGGGCCCTGCGAGCGACTCCTCGCCGCGCGCGAGCCTTTCTCGCCGCGGTGTTGCTCTTCGCCCTGGCCTGGAGCGCGGTGGGTGGGGCATCGCCGCTGGAGATGCGGCGGCTGGCGGTGACCCTGGGAGTCGCCAACGGCGAGGAGCTGATGCGCCAGTACGTGACTTACTGGCCGGCGATCCGGTTCGTCAACTCCGAGCTGCCTCGCGATGCCAAACTGCTGCTCGTGGCCGAGGCGCGCCCCTACCTTTTGGACCGTGATCTCATTGTCGAGGACCCCTTTCACCGGCCGTTGCTCGCCGAGCTGGCCGAGGCCGCTCGCCGCCCGGACGACATTGTCGCTGCTCTGCGGGCGCAGGGGGTCAGCCATCTCCTCGTCAACTACCAGGAAGGGCGGCGCATCGCCGCCTTGAACGGGCGAGAGCACTATTTCGAGCTGCAGGATGGGGCAGCGCGACAGCGCCTGGCGGAGTTCTTCGAACGCTGCACGGCTCCGGCCTTCGCGGCGCAACGGGTCGTCGTGGTAGCTTTGCGAGAGTGCGGCGGAACATGAGCACGGCACGCTGTGAGCTGTCCATCGTCCTGCCTTGCCTGAACGAGGCGGCCACGGTGGCGACCTGCGTGGGCAAGGCGCGCCAGTTCCTCGATCGGTCAGGCATTGATGGCGAGGTGGTCGTCGCCGATAACGGCAGCTCGGACGGCTCAGCCGAGTTGGCAGCGGCGGCCGGGGCACGGGTCGTCCATGTCGCCGAGCGCGGCTACGGCAGTGCTCTCACCGCTGGCATCGCCGCGGCACACGGCACCTTCGTGATCATGGCCGACGCTGACGACTCCTACGATCTCGCCAATCTCGACGAGTTCGTCGAACGGCTTCGTCAGGGGTGGGAACTGGTGATGGGCAACCGCTTTCGCGGTGGCATCGCCCGGGGTGCCATGCCGTTTCTCCATCGCTACCTGGGCAATCCGCTGCTGTCCGGGCTGGGGCGGCTATTCTTCTCCAGTCCATGCCGCGATTTTCACTGTGGGCTGCGGGGTTTTCGACGAGAGGCGATCCTCGGCCTCGGGTTGCGAGCGACAGGCATGGAGTTCGCCAGCGAGATGGTGGTGAAGGCGACTCTGGCGGGGCTGCGCATCACCGAGGTGCCAACCACGCTGGTTCCCGATGGCCGGGGAACACCTTCGAAGTTGCGAACCTGGCGGGATGGCTGGCGACATCTGCGATTCTTGCTGCTGTTTTCCCCCCGCTGGCTGTTCCTCTACCCTGGCCTGGTCCTCATGGCCGTGGGGGCGGCAGTGACCGCCTGGCTTCTCCCCGGTCCTCGCCAGCTCGCCTCGCTGACCCTCGACGTGCACACCCTGCTGTACGCGGCCGCCGCCATCCTCATCGGCTTCAAGGGGGTCTCTTTCGCGATCCTGAGCAGGGCCTTCGCCACGGCTGAAGGGCTGTTACCCCCGGCGGCCCGCTGGCGGGAGCTGGAGCGACGCCTGACGCTGGAGGGAGGGCTGGTGGTCGGCGCCTTCCTGGTG
>JABRVY010000069.1:0-3080 GCA_039961755.1 Acidobacteriota bacterium
CCCACAGCCGCTGCCGCCTGCCCCCCTCGCCGATGTTGCAGATGCGATGGTTGCGCATGGCGTCGGTCTCCGGGGCAGCCCGGCGGTCAGCGCACCCCGGTGCCGGGGGGCACCGGCTGGTCCACCGACAGCAGGAACGGGGCACCGTCCACCGAGGCGGCCAGCACCATGCCGTTGGAGGTCACGCCCATGAGCACGGCCGGCTTGAGGTTGGCCACCACCACGATCTGCCGCCCGACGAGCTGCTCGGGGGTGTACTGCTTGCCGATGCCGGCGACGATCTGGCGCAGCGTCGGCTCGCCCAGGTCCACCTCCATGCGGATCAGCTTCGACGACTTGGGCACCCGCTCCGCCACCTTCACCGTCCCCACCACCAGCTTCACCCGGGCGAACTCCTCGATGCCGATCTGGGTCTCCTCCGCTGGCGCCGGGGTGACCTCGCTGGCGGCAGGCTGTTGCGATGCCGTGGTCTCGCTCACCTTGACCTCCCCAAAGTACTCGGCCGTATCGGCGCGGGGGAAGAGGGTCTCCTCGCCCCCAAGGGGCTGCTCCGTTGCCAGCCCCCCCCAGCGCAGGGCCACGTCCAGCGCCACCGGCTCCCCCTCTCCCAGCTGGGTCAGCAGCCGGCGGCAGGCCTGGGGCATCACGGGAGCCGCCATGGTGGCCACCAGCCGCACCCCCTCCAGACAGTTATAGAGGATGCGCTGCAGCGCCGGGGAGCTGGCCCCCTCCCGTCGGGCGAGGCTCCAGGGGGCCTTCTCGTTGACGTAGCCGTCCACCGTGGCCAGCAGTTCCCAGGCCGCCTCCAGGGCGCGGTGGAACTCGTAGCCGTCCATGGCCTCCCGGTACCGGGTCACCACCTCCTCGGCCTTGGTCTTGACGACGTTGTCATTGCACGAGGTGGCCGGGGTGCGGCCGGCGAAGTAGCGCCGCGCCATCGCCAGCACGCGCGAGGCGGTGTTGCCCAGCCCGTTGGCCAGGTCGGCGTTGTAACGCTTCAAGAAAGCCTCGTCGGAGAAGCTGGCGTCCTGGCCGAAGGTCATCTCCCGCAGCAGGAAGTAGCGCAGCGGGTCGGCCCCGAAGCGGCGGATGAGCTCATCCGGGCGCACCACGTTGCCCACCGACTTGGACATCTTCTTGTCGTCCTTGAGCCACCACCCGTGCCCCCAGACCTGCCGGGGCAGCGGCAGGCCGGCGGACAGCAGGAACGCCGGCCAGTACACGCAGTGGAAGCGCAGGATGTCCTTGCCGACCAGGTGCAGGTCGGCGGGCCAGAAGCGTTCGTAGAGGCCCGCCTCCTGCGAGCCGAACCCCAGGGCGGAGATGTAGTTGGTGAGGGCATCCAGCCACACGTAGACGACGTGCTGCTCGTGGCCCGGGAAGGGGATCCCCCACTTGAGGGTGACCCGGGAGATGGACAGGTCCTTCAGCCCCCCCTCGACGAACCGGGCTACCTCGTTGAGGCGGGAAGCGGGCCGGATGAACTCGGGGTGGCGCTGGTAATGCTCCAGCAGCGCCTGCTGGTAGGCCGACAGGCGGAAGAAGAGGTTTTCCTCCTCGTGCCACTCGGCGGGCTTCTCGTGGGTGGGGCAGAGTCTCCCCTCCCCCAGCTCCTTCTCGGTATAGAAGGCCTCACAGGAGGGGCAGTACCAGCCGCTGTGGCGGTCCAGGTAGATGTCCCCCCGGGCGGCGATGCGCTGGATGATGGCCGCCACCCCCCGGGCGTGGCGAGGTTCGGTGGTGCGGATGAAGTCGTCGTGGGTGATCCCCAGCGTCTGCCACAGCTCGTGGTAGCGTCCCACCACCTGGTCGGCCAGCTGCTTCGGGGGGATGCCCTGGCGCTGGGCGGCCCGCTCCACGTTCTGGCCGTGCTCGTCGGTACCGGTCAGGAAGTACACCTCGTAGCCGGCCAGCCGCTTGTAGCGCGCCACCACATCCGCCACCACGGTGGTGTAGATGTGCCCGATGTGGGGCAGGTCGTTGACGTAGTAGATGGGCGTCGTGAGGTAGAACTTTGCGCGTGCCACGGTGCCTTCCTGCCCGCCCCCGGAGGAGGGCGGCGGGGGAAAGGATACACCTACCGCGGCACGAGGCCCCGTTGCCGCAGCGACACCCACCCTTCGCGGGCAACGACGAGATGGTCCAGGACGGCGATGCGCAGCAGCTCCCCCGCCTGCCACAGGCGGCGCGTCAGCTCGATATCGTCCTGGGAGGGAGAGGGATCCCCCGAGGGGTGGGTGTGCCAGAGGATGACGCTGTGGGCACCGTCCCGGATCGCCGCGTTGAACACCGCCGCCGGCTCCACCGAGGCGCTGGTGCGCAGCCCCTCGTGCAGCTCGTGCAGCCGGATGAGCCGATGGCGAGAGTCCAGGGTCAGGCAGCCGAAGCGCTCCAGCCCATCGCTGGCGTACAGGGTCGTGAGGTGCTCCCCCACCAGCTCGGGGTTGTCCATCAGACGCCGGTCGCGCATGCTGGCGCGGGCCAGGCGCCGCCCCAGCTCCAGCGCTGCCGCCAGCGTGGCCACCTTGGCGAGCCCTAGCCCCTTGACGCGCCGCAGCTCCGGGAGGTGCAGCTGGGCCAGCCCGGCGATCCCCCCGAAATCCTTCAGGAGCTGGCCGGCCAGCTCCAGCACCGGAGCGCCGCGGGTGCCGGTGCGCAGCAGGATGGCCAGCAGCTCGTCGTCCCCCAGCTGCCGGGGGCCGTGCTCCCACAGCTTCTCCCGCGGCCGCTGGGGTCTGGGCAGCTCCGCCACCCGCATCAGCTGGTCCTCGCCGCCAGCGCCTCCTGCAGGCGCGGCAGCATCTCCCCCGCTGGCCCCCGCAGGGCGACGTTGGCGAGCCACGCCAGGGCGCTGGCCTGGGGGTTGACCTCGATCACCGCCGCCCCGGCGCCCGCCGCCACCTCCACCAGCCCGGCCGCCGGGTACACCACCGCCGAGGTGCCCACCACCAGCAGCACCTCGCAGCGCTCGGCGGCCACCATGGCGGTCTCCAGCACATCCATGGGGAGCGCCTCCCCGAACCACACCACCGCCGGGCGTAGCAGGCCGCCGCAGGGGCAGCGGGGGGGCAGGGCAGGAA
>JABRVY010000070.1:0-9308 GCA_039961755.1 Acidobacteriota bacterium
ACCCTGTTCTCCCACTCCCCCGAGGTGACCGACCGCCACTTCATCGAAAGAAGGATCGCCCCCCACCCCCACCCGGTGATTGCCGATGAGGGCCAGCTCCGGCAGGCGTTCTTCAACCTGGCGCGCAACGCCGTCCAGGCCATGCCGGCGGGTGGTACGATGCGGGTCGAGGCCGCTCCGGCGGGCGACCACTACGTGGTGCGATGGCAGGATGAGGGCGTCGGCATGGAGGCTGCGCAGATACGAGAGATCTTTCAACCCTTCAAGGCGTTCCGCACCGGCGGCACGGGTCTGGGGCTGGCCGTGGTGTACTCCATCGTCACCGAACATCGCGGTGACATCCGGGTCGAGAGCACCCCGGGCGAGGGCACCACGTTCGTGCTGAGCCTGCCCATGGAGATCGCCTGATGCGCACCATCCTCGTCATCGACGACGAGGTCAACCTGCGGCAGCTCCTGCGGATCCTGCTGGAGGGGGAAGGTTATGCGGTGCACGAGGCGGGCACCTATCAGGAGGCACTGCAGGCGCTGGCCACGGTGCGCTTCGACGTGGTGATCTGCGACATCTTCCTGCCGGACGGCAACGGCCTGGATCTGGTTCGCACCTGCCACCCTTCCCACCCGGACACCAAGTTCATCGTCATCACCGCCCACACCACACCGGCTCATGCCCTCGCCGCCCTGCGCGACGGGGCCGTGGAGTACATCTCCAAACCCTTCGACGTGGAGGAGCTCAAGCTCATCGTCGCCAAGCAGCTCCTCAAGGCGCCAGGCGAGAGCCTGGCCCGCGGTGCCGCCAAACGTTTCGTGGGGCAATCCCGCGCCATGCGGCCGATCCTCGAGCGCCTGCCGCAGGTGGCGCGCTCGGATGCCACCGTCCTCATCCAGGGCGAGTCCGGCACCGGCAAGGAGCTGCTGGCCCGCGCCATCCACGACGCCTCACCGCGGGCGATGCGGCTTTTCGTCCCGGTCAACTGCGGCGCCCTGCCGGAAGGGCTCCTGGAGAGCGAGCTGTTCGGCCACGTACGGGGGTCGTTCACCGGGGCGGTGCGGGACAAGCGCGGGCTGATGCAGGAGGCCCACGGCGGTACGCTGTTTCTCGACGAGATCGGCGAGCTGTCACCCAACACCCAGGTGGCGCTGCTGCGCGCCCTGCAGGAGCGCGCGATTCGACCGGTGGGCGGCAACCGCGAGGTCGAGATCGACGTGCGGATCATCGCCGCCACCAATCAGGACCTCGCCCGGGCCGTGCGAGAGAACCGCTTTCGGGAGGATTTCTACTACCGCATCAACGTCATCCAGCTTCATCTCCCGCCCCTGCGGGAGCGGGTGGAGGACATCCCCGAACTCGCCCGCCTGTTCGTGGAGCGCGCCTGTCGCCGGGCGCGCATCCCGCCCAAGCAGATCCACCGCGACGCCATGGGCGTGATGGAGGCCTATCCCTGGCCCGGCAACGTGCGGGAGCTGGAAAACGTCATCGAGCGCATGGTGGCCATGGAGCCCTCCAACCTCCTCACCGTCTCCTCTCTCCCCCCCGCCCTGCTGGGCTCCGAGCCCCGGGAGCCGGTGCGTCGCCTGCACACCGTCCCCGAGGACGGGCTCGACATCGAGGCGTACCTGGACAACGTGCGACTGGACCTCATGCGCCAGGCTCTGCAGCGCGCCGGGGGGGTGCAAAAGCGCGCCGCCGAGCTCTTGCGCATGAGCTACCGCGCCTTTCGCTACCACGCCGAGAAGTACCGCATCGCCACGGAGGAATAGATGCTGCTTGCCCTTACCCTTGCGCTGGCGGCCACCGCTCCGCCCCAACCCCTCTGCACATTCCCGGACGGCACGGTGATCCGGCTGGAGCTGGCCATCACCGAGGAGGAGCGGGAAATGGGCCTGATGTTCCGCGACTCGCTGGCGGAGGACGCCGGCATGCTGTTCATCTTCGACTCGGTGGCGCGCTGGCCGTTCTGGATGAAGAACACCTTCATCCCCCTCGACCTGGTGTGGCTGGATGAGGCCGGGGTGATCACCGACGTGCGCGCCAACGTGCAGCCGTGCCGCCGTGACCCATGCCCCAGCTACACCCCCCAGGCGCCCGGGCGAGCCGTGCTGGAGCTCAAGGCCGGCGTCGCCACCGCCCACGGACTGGCGCCGGGCCAGAAACTCACCTTTGCCAACGTCAAGGGCTACCCCCTCCCGCGAAGGAGCGCGCCGTGAATCTGCGACGAGCCGTCTTCCCGGTGGCCGGCTTCGGCACCCGCTTCCTGCCCGCCTCCAAGGCCATCCCCAAGGAGCTCATCCCCCTGGTGGACAAGCCCGCGGTGCAGTACGTGGTGGAGGAGGCGGTGTCCGCCGGCATCGACACCGCCATCTTCGTCACCGCCGAGGGCAAGTCGGCGCTGGAGGATCACTTCGATCGCTCGCTGCGGCTGGAGGCGTTCCTGGAGGCGCGTGGCAAGGTGGCCCTCTTGGAGGAAATGCGGCGGCTGGGTTCCCTCGTCGAGGTGGTCACCGTGCGGCAGAAGGAGGCGCTGGGTCTGGGGCATGCCGTCCTCCAGGGCGCGCGCGCCGTGGGCGACGAGGCCTTCGCGGTGCTGCTGGGCGACGACGTGATCATCGGGCACCCCCCCGCCATCGGCCGCCTCGCCCAGCTGCACGCGGCCACCGGGGCGCCGGTGGTGGCGGTCATGGAGGTGCCCCGGGAGGAGATTCGCCACTACGGGTGCGTGGCCGGGGAGCCGGTGGAGGAGGGCGTGTGGCGGGTCCATGATCTGGTGGAAAAGCCGCGTCCCGACGAGGCGCCCAGCAGCCTGGCGGTGATCGGGCGCTACATCATCACGCCCCAGGTGGTGCGCGAGCTGGCGGACACCCCCTTCGATCGGGGGGGCGAGATCCAGCTCACCGAGGGGCTACGGCGAGCCGCCCAGCGCGCTCCCCTCTACGCCTGCACCTTCCCCGGCGAGCGCTTCGACGCCGGTAACAAGCTGGACTTCCTGCGCGCCACCGTCACCCTGGGGCTGCGCCACCCGGAGCTCGGCGAGGGGCTTCGCCGCCACCTGGAAGAACTGTTGGGCTGACCCCTGTCCGGGCCCTTGGCGGGCGCCCGGGGTCAACTGGTGGGGGAAGTCGCCGGACTCGACGCCGGCTGGGCAGCGTCACCGGAGGCTGGCCTTGCAGCATCGTTTGCCGCCGGCGTGGTGGCCTCGGCGGGCGTCTTGGGGGAGGTGTCCTTCCCGGCGCTCGTCGAGCCGTTGCCGTTGCCCTTGCGGGCGTAATCGGTGATGTACCACCCGCTGCCCCGGAACTGCAGGGCAGGCGCCGACAGCAGCTTTTCCATCGCACCGCCGCAGTGGGGACATTCCGTCAGCGGGGGATCGCCAACGTGCTGAAGAACTTCCACGCGCTCGCCGCAGCTCGAGCAGCGGTACTCGTACAGGGGCATGGCAGACCTCCGGACACGAGCTTAGCGTGTCCAACTCATATTTTATGCTCGCCCGATGCGCTTGTCGAGGGGACCTGCACCTTGATGCCGGCGGTGCCCTCCCGCTCCATGCGCACCAGGCCCAGGCAGAAGAAGGCGTACAGGATACGGGCGTTCAACCCCGGCGAGTAGGGGCCGCGCTCGCACAGCTCGTAGAGGGTGCGACGACCGTCCACCATGGCCAGGAGCTGCTCCTCCCCGGGCTCCAGCTCCAACGTCGAGTGCAGCTCCTCGGCGGGCACCCGTCCGAACACCGCCCCCTTGGACCCCAGCCGCGCCACCATCCGCTTGGGATCGGGCACCGTCTTGCACCCGTGCACCACGGCCCGGGGCGTGGGGATGCGCAGCTTGTACACCTCGTCGCCGCGGTAGTTGCCGAGGGTGAACGTCACCTTCCCCTCGGGCAGGGCAAACAAGCTCCAGACGATGCGCTGCACCTGCTCCAGCACCGCCGTGCGCATTTCCTCCGGCGTCAAGAGCCCCATCTCCACCAGCACCTGGCCGTGCCGCTTGCCCGGGTTGTCCAGCAACAGCAGGGTCGAGGCGCGGTGCTGCTCCATGGTGATGCGCCCGGCGGCCACCAGCATCTCACCCAGTGAGTCGGCGCGGTTGGTGGAGGTGGCGAAGATGATGTCGCCGCCAGCGATGTAGACGCGCTTGATGTCCTCCTCGGGACGCACCTCGAGCACGCCGGGGACCTTGTAGCGGTGGATGGTCGCGAGGATTTCAGGCAGTGGCGTCTCGCCGAGATCGCCAACGTACATGTGCTTCCCACTCGCGCTCACGGCTGGAATGGTACCACGCGAGATGTACGTGTTCAGTCACCCCTGCAGGAGAATGGCGGAAGCGCATGGGAATCGAACCCACCCCTCGCACCGCCGAGGCACGAGGCAACGGTTTTGAAGACCGCGAGAGCCACCAGGCCCCGAGCGCTTCCACGGCGAGTGTAGCACCGCCGCCAGCGCCAGCCGTTCCCCCTCGGGAACGCGTGTCCCACCGTTGACACCCCCGCTGGCATCTGCTAGTTTTCCCCTCCCCTGGTGGGGCCGTAGCTCAGCTGGGAGAGCGCTTGAATGGCATTCAAGAGGTCGACGGTTCGATCCCGTTCGGCTCCACCAAACAAAACAAAGAACTTACAGGCCAATACCCCCTCGAAAAACCACGAAAGAACCCCCAAAAAGGGGGCTCAGTGTGGGAGTTGGTGTGCCTTGCTGTTCGTGACTCTTTTCCTGCGCTTCGCTGGCAGGAACCCTGGCAGTGGCGAGCCTTCGGCGTCCCACCTACCATGGGCACCATGAACTCTCTGCGATTGCTGGGTGTGTACGCCATCACCCTGGGCGCCTTCCTGGCCCTGGATGCCCTCTGGTTGGGGGTGATCGCCCGGGGCTTTTACAGGCGGCAGCTGGGGTTTCTGCTGACCGACGAGGTGCGCTGGGGGGCGGCGACGCTGTTTTACCTCCTGTACGTGGCGGGGGTGCTGATCCTGGTCGTGCTGCCGCACCAGCAGGGCTCCCTGCTGCGCACCGCCCTCTACGGGGCGGTGTTCGGCCTGTGCGCCTACGCCGCCTACGACCTCACCAACCTGGCCACGGTGGCCCGCTGGCCGCTGCAGGTCACGGTGGTGGACATGGCCTGGGGCACGGTACTCACCGCCGCCACCGCCCTGGCCGGCGGCCTGGCCGCCCGCGAGCTGCTGCGCTCCTAGGGCGCTCGTGGAATGCCCGGGCCTGCCCCGGCGCTTGTGGGGGTGTGCGGCTGGCGCGACCCTTGCCCCTCCTGCTCCTCGCCGCGGCGGCGGGCGCCTGCTGGCGGGCGCCGGGCGGCGGCTTGCCGGGGGGCGGCCCGGTGGGCCCACGCGCCATCGCTGCGAAGGAGCGTTCCATGGCCGGTGTGCAGCTATCTCCCAGCGGGTACGACATCACCCCCATGTCCCGGGAGCGGGTGGCGGCCCTGGCCGCCCGTCTGGACCCCGAGGCCTACCGGGTCACCCAGAGGGCCGGCACCGAGCCCCCCTTCTGCGGCACCCTGCTGGACAACAAGAAGGAGGGGCTCTACGCCTGCGTGGTGTGCGGCCTGCCGCTGTTCTCCAGCGCCCACAAGTTCAACTCGGGCACCGGCTGGCCCAGCTTTTACCGGGAGTTCGACCCCGCCCACGTGGCCCGCCGCCGCGACGCCAGCCACGGCATGATCCGCACCGAGATCCTCTGCGCCCGCTGCGGCGCCCATTTAGGGCACGTCTTCGACGATGGGCCTCCCCCCTCCGGGGAGCGCCACTGCCTCAACTCCGCCGCCCTGCGCTTTTTCGAGCAGGGGGAAGAGCTCCCACCCGAAAGCCGGCCCTTGCAGCTGGAAACCGCCTACTTCGCCGGGGGGTGCTTCTGGGGGATCGAGCACTACTTCCAGCAGGGCCCGGGGGTGGTGGAGGCGGTGAGCGGGTACATGCAGGGGCACGTGGAGCGGCCCACCTACAAGCAGGTGTGCACCGGCACCACCGGGCACGCGGAAACCGTCAAGGTGGTGTACGACCCCGCCCGCATCACCTACCGCCGCCTGCTGGAGGCCTTTTTCGCCATGCACGATCCCACCCAGCTGGACCGCCAGGGGCCAGACGTGGGCACCCAGTACCGCTCGGGGGTCTGGTACGTCAACGACGAGCAGCGGCGCCAGGCGGAAGAGTACATCCGAGAGCTGACCGCCTCCGGCCGCTACCCCCGCCCCATCGTCACCCAGCTGGAGGCGGCCAGGACCTTCTGGCCCGCCGAGGAGTACCACCAGGACTACATCGCCACCACCGGCGCCGCCTGCCACGTGGCCAACCCCTGGTGAGGGGACAGCGGGCCGGGCGTCCTCACCCGGGCTCGTGCCCCCCCTCGGGCACCGCGGCGAGGGCGGGGGCGAAGCGGTTGTAGGCCACCCGCAGGGCCAGGGCCAGGGCCAGCGCCCCCACCCCCAGCCCCGCCTTGGCCAGGGGCGGGCCGGTGAGGGCCAGGCGCAGGAAGACGGTGCTCACCGCGAAGCCGGAGTTGCGCAGCACCACCGCGTAGGTGGAGGAGTAGCGCAGCGCCAGCAGCACCAGCAGCACGTCGGAAAAGATCAGGACGGTGTAGAAGGTCTCGAAGAAGGGGTAGGGCTCCAGCCCCCTCGCCAGGCGCAGCCCGTCGCCCAGGCCGATGATCCCCAATACCAGCAGGAGGGCCAGGGCCACCAGCTTCTTGGAGGCCACGTAGGACCACCGGGCATCGGGGTCGGCGGAGAGGGGCACGTCCTTCTGCTGGCGGTAAAAGAGCCCCAGCCCCACGAAGATCACCAGCGCCCCCCCGGCCGCCGCCGCCATGTCCAGCACCGCCGGGCGCACCGCCTCCCAGGTCACCGGCTCGGGGAAGGCGGTGAACTCCTTGAAGGTCTGCCGCACCAGGATGAGGGAGAGGATCTCGAACTGCTTGCCCACCGACAGCGACACCGACTGGGCCAGGGTGAGCACCAGGGCGATGACCTCGAAGAGGAGGAGGAGGGTGAAGGCCAGGTCCACGGCGTAGAAGTGGTTGGTGGGCAGGGCCGCCGCCGCCTCCCCCGGCCACCACCCGCGGCGGTTGGCCTCGATGGCGGCCAGGGCTGACAGGAAGGTGACCACCAGCACCGTGCCCACCCGCCGCTGGGTGAGGGCGCTGGCCCACAGCCGCTCCAGCCGGTCGAACACCCGCTCCGTCCCCGCCAACACCCTGCGCGAGAATCTCACCTCGGCATGATGCCACTTTCCACGCCCCCTGACCAACCGCAAAGGAAAACGAGAGGGGTACGAACCACCCTTCACTCTTCCAGGGTGCTGGTGTCCCCCTCCGGCTGGCCCAGCGCCCGGGCCTTCAGCACCCGCCGCATGATCTTGCCCGAGCGGGTCTTGGGCAGGGCGGCCACGATCTCCACCGCCTCCGGGCGGGCGATGGGCCCCACCTCCCGGGCCACGTGGTCGGCCAGCTCCTGGGCCAGCTCCGTCGAGGCGGCCACCCCCGCGCGCAGCAGCACGTAGCAGCGGATGGCGTGGCCCTTCACCTCGTGGGGCACGCCGATGGCCGCCGCCTCGGCCACCGCCGGGTGGGAGACCAGGGCCGACTCGATTTCCGCGGTGCCCAGCCGGTAGCCGGAGACCTTGATGACGTCGTCGGTGCGGCCGATGATCCAGAAGCACCCGTCCTCGTCCACCCGGGCCGAGTCCCCGGTGAGGTACCAGCCGGGGTAGCGGGACCAGTACTGCTGCCGGTAGCGCTCCGGGTCCCGGTACAGCCCCCGCAGCATGGCCGGCCAGGGGGAGGTGAGCACCAGGTTCCCCTCCTCCCCGGGGGGCACCGGCCGGCCCTCCTCGTCCACCACCTGGGCGGCGACCCCGGGCAGGGGGAGGGTGGCCGAGCCCGGCTTCAGCGGCGAGGACGGCACCGGCGCAATCATGAACATCCCCGTCTCGGTCTGCCACCAGGTGTCGATGATGGGGCAGCGCCCGCCTCCCACCACCTCGTGGTACCAGCGCCAGGCCTCCGGGTTGATGGGCTCCCCCACCGACCCCAGCAGCCGGAGGCGAGAGAGGTCGTGGCGCCGCACCCAGGCGTCGCCGAAGCGCATCAGCGAGCGGATGGCGGTGGGGGCGGTGTAGAGGACGCTCACCCCGTACCTCTCGGCAATGCGCCACCAGCGGTCGGGGTAGGGGTGGGTGGGGGCCCCCTCGTACATCACCGAGGTGGCCCCCAGGATCAGGGGGCCGTACACGATGTAGGAGTGCCCGGTGATCCACCCGGGGTCGGCGGCGCACCACCAGCGGTCCTCCGGCCGCAGGTCGAAGCACAGCTGCAGGGTGGTGGCCACCCCCACCTGGTAGCCGCCGTGGGTGTGGACGATGGCCTTGGGCTTGCCGGTGGTGCCGGAGGTGTAGAGCAGAAACAGCGGGTCCTCGGCGTCCATCACCTCGGTCTCGCAGCGGCCGTCGGCCCCCCGGGTGACGGGGAGGGCCATGAGCTCGTCGTAGTAGAAGTCCCGCCCCGCCTCCATGGGCACCGGCTGCCGGGTGCGCCGCACCACTACCAGGTGCTCCACGGTGCCCGCCCGGGCCACCGCCTCGTCGGCGATCTCTTTCAAGGGGACCACCTTGCCCCGCATGTACCCGCCGTCGGCGGTCACCAGCACGCGGGAGGCCGAGTCCTCCAGGCGGCCGTGCAGTGCCTCCACCGAAAAGCCCCCGTAGACGACCGAGTGCACCGCCCCGATCCTGGCGCAGGCCAGCATGGCGATGGGCAGCTCGGGGATGCGCGGCATGTAGATGGTCACCCGGTCCCCCCGGCGTACCCCCATGCTCTTGAGCACGTTGGCGAACTGACACACCTCGCGGTGCAGGGCAAAGTAGGAAAAGGTCCGCAGCTCCCCGTTCTCCCCCTCCCAGATGAGGGCCAGGGTGTTCTGGGTGGCAGTGCCCAGGTGGCGGTCCAGGGCGTTGAGGACAATGTTCGTCTTGCCCCCCACGAACCAGCGGTAGAAGGGCGCCTGGCTGTCGTCCAGCACCTTCTCCCACCGGCGGTACCAGGCCAGCTGCGCCGCCTGCCGCTCCCAGAAGCCCGGCGGGTCCGCCGCCGCCACCTCCCGCAGACGCTGGTACTGCTCGAAGCTCCACCCCCGCGGGCGGCGCCGACGCCGCTGCCCCAGCTCCACTTGCAACTCCCTCTGTGCCATATGTCCCCCCTCAAGACAACTGCGCTGTGGTGCCACCCAAGGTAGCGCCCCTCCCCACCGCCGTCAAACCCGCGCTGGGGCACAATGGGGGCATGCTCCCTCGCCCCCGCCTCGCCACCCTCCTGCTG
>JABRVY010000071.1:0-10582 GCA_039961755.1 Acidobacteriota bacterium
GCTGTCCCTGGGAGGGCAGGGGGAGGTGGTGGAGGTGCTGGTGAAGATGCGCCGTCTCCCCTCCGAGCGCATGCTCCGCCAGGTGCTGGCGCGGGGGGAGGGAAAGGCCGAGCTGTTCGCGAAGCTGGCGCGCACCCTCGCCGATTTCCACGCCCGGGCACGCCTGGATGAGCGCGCCGGGGCGTTGAAGGGCCTCGCAGGGGTGAGGCACAACTGCGAGGAGAACTTCACCCAAACCGAGCGCTACCTGGGTGAACTGGTATCGCCTGCGGTTCACGCCTTCCTGCGCACCTCCACCGAGCTCTTCCTCGAGCGCCACCGCGAGCTCTTCGCCCGCCGGGTGCGGGAGGGGAGGATCGTCGACGGGCACGGCGATTTGCACCTGGACTCCATCTGCGCCACCGAGCCGCCGTGTCTGTTCGACTGCATCGAGTTCAACGAGCGCTTCCGCATCCTGGACGTGGCCGAGGAGGTGGCGTTTCTCGCCATGGACCTGGAGTTCCACGGCCATGCCCCCTTTGCCAGGGCCTTCGTGGACGCCTACGTGGAAGCCTCGGGCGATGGTGAACTACTGGAACTTCTGGACTTCTACAAAGCCTACCGCGCCTTCGTGCGGGCCAAGGTGCACTCCTTCCAGTGGGAGGAGCAGGCGGGGGAGGAGGTCGAGCGCGGCCGGCTGGCGGAGCGGGCCCGCCGCTACTACGACCTCGCCCTGCAGTACGCCCACGCCTTCAACCCCCGGCGGCTGATCATCACCTGCGGGCTGGCGGGCTCCGGCAAGAGCACCCTGGCGCGCCGGTTGGGGGAACGGTACGCCATCGAGGTGGTGCGCTCCGACGTGGTGCGCAAGGAGCTTTTGGGCCTCGAGCCGCAGCAGCGCTGCCACGTGCCCTTCGGCGAGGGGGCGTACGCCCCGACGATCACCGAGCGCACCTACTGGGCGATGATGGAGCGGGCGGAGCGACTCCTGGCCCAGGGGCACTCGGTCATTCTCGACGCCAGCTTCATCACCCGCCAGCACCGCCGCTGGGCAGTGGAGGCGGCCCGCCGCGCCGACGTGCCGTTCCTGCTGCTGGAGTGTCGCACCAGCGATGAGGTGATCCGGGAGCGCCTGCGTCGCCGGGCGGAGCGGGCTTCCTCGATTTCCGACGGCCGCCCGGAGATCTACGAGGAACAGCTGCGGGTCTTCGAGCCGCCGGAGGAATTTCGCGGCACCGAAAAGGTGGCCCTGGACCGCTCTCGCGATGTGGAGGAACTGCTGGCCGAGCTGGACGCCGTGCTGCCCCGCGCCTGGCGGGATGCCAGCGGGGGGACGGACGGCTGAGCCCGGCGGGCCGCCCGGTGAGGGGGAACTCATCCTAACTCGGGGGAGCCCCGGAGGATCCGACGGGGAGACGCCTGCCCTTGCGCGTCTGCGTCTGGCCCCGGGAGGCAACGGGGGCACCCCTGCCGCTCCGACTTGCCGGGGAGGGCGATGCGAAGGGGCTGCGGGCCAACAGGGCCGCCACCTCCTCCTCCAGGCGCAGCCGGGTGCCCTGCCGCAGCTGGCGCTCGCACTCCGCCGGGCTGATGCTGCGCCGGATACCCTCCAGAACCCGCTCCGCCTCGCAGGCGTGGTCCTGGCGGTAGGCGGGGTGGGCGCGCACCAGGCCCAGCAGGCGAAGGGCCCGGCGTGGCTCCCCCTGGCGGTAGAGCACCTCGGCGGCAGCAATCAGCGCCGCCATGGTGGCCACCGTGGTCGACTGGTGCTGCTGCCAGGACTGCAGGATCTCCCGGATGGTGGAGGCCGCCTCTGCCACCTCGCCGCTGGCCGCCGCCATGTAGGCGAAGTTGCTCAGGATGATGCTCACGAGGTACTGGGAGTTGAGTTCGCGGGCGAGTTTCAAGGCCTCGCTGTAGTGCGCCTTGGCTTCTGTGCTCTGGCTGGCCCGGCGGAAGGTCTCGCCAATGAGGATGAGGGCGTAGACCTCGCCCCGCCGATCGCCGCTGTCGCGGCTGATCGCAAGTGCCTCCCCATAGCATTGACGGGCTTCGGCGAAGGCGGCGCGCTCCTCGTGGCAATAGCCCAGGCCAATGACCGCGTCCTTGGCCACCACATTGTCCCCGGCTCGACGTGCGCGGCCGAGGGCCTCTTCGAAGAGCTCCTGGGCTCGTTCCAGGTCGCTTCGAAAATAGGCCATGGTGCCGAGCTGGCAGGTCGCCCACCGCTCGCTGCGGGCGTCGCCGGCTTCGCGGGCGAGGGAGGCGGCTCGGTGAAACAGAGCCTCCGCCTCTTCATTTTGGCCCTGCTCCAGTGCTACCCGACCGAGGATGCACAGACTGAAGGGCGCAACCCGCAGGGCACCCGGCGTCGAGAGCGCCTGTTCGAGCCTCGTGCGTGCCTCGCCGTACTGGGTTCGGTAATAGGCGCATGCCCCCAGCTGGGCCATCGCTGCCCCGCGGCTTTCGCAAGAAGAGTCCGCGAGAGCGAGGGCCCGGAGGAGGTCGGTCTCTGCCCGGGCATACTCGCCCTTGCGGTTGCGGAGACTGCCGCGGGCAACAAGAAGTTGGCACAGGAGCGGGTGTTCGGGCCGCTCAATGTGGTCGATGGCAGCAGAAAGGAGAGCTTCCGCGCCCAGGGTCCAGCCCCGGGACTCGGTGTAGGCCATCAGGCCACCCAGGCACTCTTCAATGAGGTCGTAGCGGTTTGCTGACACCGCCCAGCGCCACGCCGCCTGCACGTTGTCGAGCTCGGCGCCGATTTCGTCGAGGCCGGCTCGCTCGTCCTCGTCTCCGGCACGATTCCCCACGGATCTCAGGCACTGAGCAAAGAACTCGGCGTACTTGCGCTGCGCCTCCTCCAGCGCCGCCGGGTCTCGTCGCAGCTCCTCGAGGGCGTAGTGCCGCAGCAGCTCGTGGATGGTGTAGCGTCCCGTGGTCTCGTAGCGCAGGAAGGAGCTGTCCACCAGCCGGCGCAGGGTGAGTGGAGAGGCGGTGGCTACGGTTTCGGCGGCCCTGCGGGTGAACCCGCCGACAAACACCGAAAGAGTGGCGAGCACCACCTGATCGACGACATCGAGCCTTGACCAGGACCGTGCAAACACTGCCCGCAGGCTTTCGTTGGGTCCGCCGAGGAAGGCCGGGTTGCGTCGCACCTCCGAGGTAATCTGGGCGACCGGCAGTGAGCCGATCCAGGCCGCCGCCAGCTGGATCGCCAGGGGAAACCCTTCGACAGCTCGACAGAGGGAGGCAATCTCGCTGGCCTCCCGTGGACTCGGGGTGTAGTCGAGGCGAGTTCTCCGGGCCGTCTGTACGAACAGCTGGTAGGCCGGGCTTCGCTCCAGGCCGCCGCCGCCCTTGGGGGGCAGGGCGAGGCCTCCCACATCGAGAGTCCAGGTCCCATCCAGAGGCAGACGTACCCGGCTGGTGACGAGAATTGACAGCAGCGGCGCTGCGGCCAGCATTTCTCTGAGCAGGTGCGCCTGACCGAGTCGGTGCTCGAAGCCGTCGAGGATCAGGAGGGCTCGCCGCGCTCGCAAGTAGTCCAGTAGCCTCCGCTCCGCGTCGGCAACGGAGGGCGTCGCCGGGATATGAACGAGGAGCGCCCTCGCCACGGCCTCTCGCAAGTCGTCGGTGTCGCCGTTCTCCTGGGGTGGAACGAACCACACGCCTTCAAAAGGGGCACCGGCCGATGAGAGGGGGACGAGCTGCCGAAGGCCAACTTGGATGGCGAGCCGGGTCTTGCCAATCCCGCCCGGACCGAGGAGACAGATCAGGCGGCACGTGGGAGTCGAGAGCAATCGCTCGATCTCGCCGAGCTCCTGCTCCCGCCCGAGAAACGGTGTGGTCTGCGCGGGCAAATTGTGCCGAACGAAGGGTGCGTCGCTCGCCTCTCCGGCGCGGATAGCGGCTTGCAGACTGGCCGCGAGTCGCGCGGTTTCAATCGTGGGGGCGGTTTGCAAGTCATTCGCGAGGATCTTTCGGCATACCTCGAACTGTGCCAGCGCAGCTCCGGGATTGCCGGCGAGGGCGAGAACTTCCATGACCGCGCGGTGGGAGTCTTCCCGCCATGGGTCGATGTCCACGAGCTGGTGCGCCTTCTCCAGCGACTCGTCGAGCTCGCCGCGCTGGCGATGAGCTGCGACCAGAGCTGAAAGAACCTCGTGCGCTGCCGCCCGTAGCCGCTCACGCTCGCACAGCAGCCACTCCTCGAACATGGGGGCGCCCTGGATGGTGACACCGGCGAGGAGATCGCGGAACGCTTCGAAGGGAAGCTCGGCTTTCCAGGCGGACAAGGGGTCGGCACCACGCCGGATCGCGTCGCGAATGGCCAGGAGGGCGACCGCGTCGACGCTGACGTCCGGGTTCGGCGCAAAGGCCAGGTGTCGGCGGTCGGAGGTGATCACCGCGGCACCGCAGGACGCGAACGCCCGACGAATGCTCCACAGGGAATGACGCAGGTTGCGGGCGGCGCGCTCGGCCGGCAAATCGGACCACAGCAACCCCTCGAGGGTGGTGCGAAGGTGCTCGCCGGGCGACAGCGCCAGGAAGGTGAGGAGGGCTTCGGTCTTGGCGGACTCGAGGTGGATTACGCCGCCCGGACCGTGGGCGGAGAATCCACCAAGCACACGAACTTGCACGCTGCGCGCTGGGTAGGATTGCAGCATATCCACGGTGCCCCTGGCCTGGCCGTGACCATGCTAGCTCACTGCAACTGCGGCCTTCAACGCTGCCTCAACGGTGTTCGCCTACAGTCAACTGGGAGTATCGGGGCGCGCAAGGGAGGTGGCTCATGACGACATTTCGACCCATCCACGGTCTCGTGTCGGTTCTACTCCTTTCCGCCGTCGCCACCGTCCCGGCCCGGGCGATCGACACGTCGATCACGCTGCAGGTGCCGGCGGGGGCGGTCAACGGCGAGGTGATCAAGGTCAGGGTCCAGGTGGTGGGGGGCAGCGAGGGGATCAGCTTCGAGACCGAGGGGCTCCAGTACGTGCGGGGCTACTTCGACCACTGCGGCTTCTGCGGCAAGCCCTGCCTGGTCAACGACCAGATCCAGGCCTGCCCCAGTCCCCCCGACGGCTGCTGCTTCTCCCTCTACTGCCTGAGCTGCGCGTACGACCCCGGTCACGAGTTTTCCGACCGCTGGTTCGGCGGCCCCACGGTGGAGTACCGCGTCAACGCCTGCACGGGCCCGAGCCCCACGAAGGCGCGCATCCGCGCCAGATGGTACGGCGGTAGTCACGAGGGCCCCTTCTACACCCCCTGGTACGAGATCGCGGTGGGCAATCCGATTGTCGCCGATTTCTCCTACCGGCCCGCCGATCCGCTGTGCGCCGGTGACCCGATCATGTTCATCAACACCAGCTGCGGGGGGACCGACTTCCACTGGGACTTTGGGGACGGGGGCGCCGCCGACGGCGGGGTCGTCTATCACACGTTCACTGATCCCGGCAGCTACGCGGTGACGCTCACCGCGCAATCGTCTGCGGGGAGCAATACCAAGACCAGGACCCTCACCCTGCGCGGTGACTGCGCGACGCTGCAGGGCACGATCAGCGACGCAGTGGACGGCCGCGGCCTCTCTGGAGCGACCGTGGAGATCGCCCGCGCCGGCTGGAGCAAGACCGTCCCCACCTCCCCCAGCGGTCTGTACGCCACCCGCGTCGCTCCCGACTACACCTACACGCTGGTAGGGAAGTACCCGGGATACAACGACTCACCCCCCGGCAGCGCCTCCCCCGCCGCCAACGAGACGGTCACCGTTGACCTCCAGCTCACCCCGCAGCCCGACGACTGGATCGACCCCCGGCTCGTCGAGCTCTATAACCTCGGCCGCCGCTACGACGCCATCGCCGATCCGGTCAACCCTTTCACCGGCAGCTTCTTCTTCCACCGCACGCTGTTCGCTTTCCCAGGCCGGGGGGACATGGACCTGGCGTTTGCCGTGAGCTACAACTCGGGGCTGGCAGACACCGACAGCCCCCTCGGCTTCGGCTGGACGCACAGCTTCGCTGTCCGCCTTGCGGAGAGCGGCGGCGTCTACACCCTCTTCATGCCCGACGGCAGCCAGCGGTTCTTCCACAAGAGCGGCACCACGTACACCCCCTACAACTGTTATTCGACCGGGACCCTCGCCGACCGCTCGCCGGCGGGGTGGATCTACACCTTCCCCGAGCAGACCCAGTGGCTGTTCGACGCCCAGGGGCGCCTGGAGAAGATCACCAACCCCCGTAACCACAGCATCACCCTGACCCACACCGCCCAGCTCGACCGCATCACCGACGCCGGTGGCCGGCAGATCGACCTCACCTGGGCCGGTGGGCGCATCGTCAGCATCGCCACTCCCCTCGGCAACCCCACCGTGCAGTTCGCCTACGACGGCGCCGGCAACCTCACCGGCATCACCGACGCCCGCGGCCACTCCTGGGCGTTCACCTACGATGGCCAGCACCGGCTGCTCACCGAGCGCGACCGGCGAGGGACGGTGGTGCTCACGACCACCTACGACGCGCAAGGACGGGTGGCCACCCAGACCGATGCGGCCGGGCAGGTCACGACCTTCACGTACACGGCGCTCGCCGGCGGGCGGCGGCAGGTGGTGGTGACCCCACCCTCCGGGAATGCCATTACCCAGGTCTACGGCGCCAACGGCCAGCTCCTCCGCGTCACCGACGGCGAGGGACACACGGCGTCCTTCAGCTGGGACGTCAACGGCAACCTCGCCGCCGCCACCGACAAGCTGGGCAAGACGGTGCTGTTCTCCAGCGACGCCCAGGGTCGCCTCACCGCCGTCACCGACCGGCTCGGCGCCAGCACCACCCTCACCTACACCGCCGGCCTGCCGGCGACGATGACCACCGTCAACGGCACCACCAGCCTCACCTACTTCGCCAACGGCAACCTGCGCGAGGCGTGGCTGCCCGACAAGCACCTCGCCGCCTTCGGTTACGACGCCCAGAACCAGCTTTCCGTCATCAGCCACAACGGCCGGTACTGGCGCTACCAGTACAACGCCCAGGGCATGCCGACCCGCTTCGAGGACCCCGCCGGCAAGGCACACACGATGGCCTACGACGGGGCGGGGCGGATCACCCAGCTCACGCTGCCCGACGGGCTGGGGAGCTACCAGTACACCTGGGACGCCGGCGGCAACCTCACAGCCCTCACCAACCCGGCGGGCCAGCAGGTCACCTTCGCCTACGACGCCGAGAACAACGTCACGAGCCGCACCTTCGTGCCGATGAACGCCACGGAGTCTCTCACCTACGATGCCCTCGGGCGGGTGCGCACCCATACCGACGCCATGGGCGGGGTCACGACGTTTGCCTACGATGTCGACTCCAACCTGGTGGCGGTCACCGACCCCGACGGCATCACCACCACGTTTTCCTACGACCGCCGCAACCTCCTCACGAAGGTCACCTCCCCCAGCGGCAGCGAGGAGACGTTCAGCTACGACGCCAACGGGCGGCAGATCGCGCGGACCAACGCCCTCGGGCACGCCTGGCAGGCGGCGTTCGATGCCGAGGGCCGCACCACCGAGGTGCTCGACCCGTTGGGCGCGGCGACCACGCTCTTGCGCGGCACCGGCAGCCGCAACCTCAGCGTCGTCAATCCCCTCGGCGAGAAGGACCGGCTCACCCTCAGCGCCCTCGGCGACCCTCTCGCCGTTACTGCGGCGAACGGCGACAGCATCACCACCGAGTACGACGTGTACGGCAGCATGAGCCGTCTCGTGGACGGCCGCGGCAACGCCTGGCGTTTCGCCTACGACACCGTGGGCCGCCTCGCCTCGGTCACCGGGCCGGACAACAGGAGCGAGCAGTACGCCTACGATGCGCTGGGGCGCGTGACCACCATCACCCGGCCGGCGGGTGACCAGGTGGGCTACGAGTACAACGCCGAAGGCCGCCCCAGCCGCATCACGCTGCCGGGCGGGGGCCAGGTCACCTTCGCCTACGCCTACAGCGCCGCGGGGCTCGTGGTCACGGTCACCGAGGCGCTCGGTGTGTCGACGTTCACCTACGACAGGCTCTACCGCCTCGTCGAACGCACCGATGCCCTGGGCAATACCGTGAAGTACGCCTACACCTTTGCCGGGCGCCTGGCCAGCGTGACGTATCCGGGCAATCGGGTGCTCGCGTACACTTACGACGCCGCCGGCCGCCTGCAGCGGCTCACCGATTGGACCGGCAAGGTCACCACGTTCCACTACGATGGGGCGGACCGCCTCGCCCGTGTCGACCTCCCCAACGGCACCGCCACGACGTACACCTACGATGCGGCCGGCCGGCTGGCGTCGGAGGTCCATCTCGGGCCCGGTGGCACGACCTTGCTCTCCTTCGGCATGACTCGCGACGCCGCCGGCCGCATCACCGCGATGACGACCAGCGGCGCCCTCGCCCCCGACCTCGCGGACGGCACCCGCGAGCGCAGCGTGGATCCGTCCAACCGTCTCGTGTTCGAGCGCGCCGGAACCGACGTTGCGACCTTCACCTTCGACGCCAACGGCCGCCAGGTGGAGCGGCGGCGCGGGGCGCAGGTTACGACCTTCACCTACGACGCCCGGGGCGACCTGTCAGGGGTCGCCGACGGGATCCATGCCACCACCTATGTGCGTGACTTCAACGGTTCGTGCCTGCGCGCCGTGACCGACGGTGCCGAGACCCGCTACCTGCGCGACGGCAACGAGCTGCGGGCGACCCTCGATGCCGCCAACGCGCCCACCCGCTTCTTCGTGGGCGCCGGCGCCATCCTCTACACCCTGGACCCGTCGGGCGCGATCCGGGTGCTGCACGCCGATCCCCAGGGCAGCGTCGTCGCCGTGACCGACGGCAGCGGGGCGCTCGTTGCCCGCTTCGCCTACGACCCGTACGGCCGTACCGTGGCCGCCCAGGGACAGAGCGAACTCGGCTACCTGGGGAGCTTCGGCGTCGTGACCGACGCCCACGGCCTGCTGCACACCGGTGTCCGCATGTACGACCCGGAGAGCCGGCGCTTCCTCACCGAGGACCCGCTCGGCGTCCGCCTGGCCCCCAACCTCTACGCCTACAGCCACGGCGACCCGGTCAACTTCGTGGATCCGGTGGGGCTGCAGCCGGCGGTGCCGCCAGGCTGGCCAGCCCAGATCTTTCCGGGTTCCCTGCAATATCCCACGCCCACTGTGCCGACTGGCTGGGCACCCGACATGTTCGAAGCGCATGTGAAGTGGATCGAGCAAGGTACCAAGCTGAGCTTGCGCGACCCCGGAGCGCTGGTACCCAGCCCAGGCTTTCCCTCGCAGGTGGGAGAGGTATACGTTACTGACACCTCGGCGGTGCAGTATCTCGAGGCCCAGACGCCGGGCTATTCGCGCCAGGTGGCTGCGGTCGACAACTGGCTCGAGCAGGGTGCGCCCAAGTATCTGAAAAGCGGCGGCGCCGAGGCGCGAGAGATGGCCAGGAACATGGGGAGCCAGTGGTGGCCCAAAGGGGGGGCGCCGAGGTATGGCTACTACGTCACCCGCGGTGCAAGGGTCGGCGAACAGCTCACCACGGCCGCCGAGGGCGGTGCCGAGCGGACGATCGCCGGCAGGGCCACGGCAACAGCGCTCCCCCGGCTTGCCGGTGAGCTGGTATCCGGCCTCCTGCTGGTCGAAACGGGTGCGCGGCTGGCGCGCTTCGCGTCCTCCAGCCTCGTCTACGTCTACAACGAGAACACCGGTTGCTACGAATCCGGCGACCAGGTAGTCACCAACTATTTCATCCCCGGACAGATCGCCGCCTGGGCGCCGCCGGAGGATCACCAGTTCGAGTTCAAGAAGCGGCTGCACAAGATCAAGAGGGACTTCTTCGCGGGGTTGAAGCGCAACGCGCTGCCCAAGTGAGGAGGCGGACATGCACGACGCGAGCACCCGTGCAGCGAGGACGTGCAAGGGAGGATCTGCCATGAGAACGAGCGTGCGCGTGCTGTCCGGCTTGGTGGCGTATCTGCTGCTGGTCGCTGCTGCTTCCGCTCAGACCACGGTGCAGTACGACAGCAAGGGTCGGGTGGTGCGGGTGGACTACGGCGGCGGCAAGGTCATGGCCTTCACCTACGACGCCGCCAACAACCTGGTGGGGGAGACCTCCTCCGCCCCCGGCAACACCCTGGCGGTGGCCGTGCACCCCGCCGGTGGGGGGACGGTGGCCGGCACCGGCCTGGCCTGCCCCCCGGACTGCACGGAGACCTTCTCCGGCTCCCCGGCGGTGCTCCTCACCGCTACCCCGGCGGCCGGTTGGGTGTTTCTGGGCTGGACCGGGGCGCTGGCGGGCTCGTCGAACCCCGCCACCCTCACCATGGCGGCCGACTACGCGGTGGGGGCCTTTTTCGGGGCCGCCTCCGGCGACACCGACGAGGACGGCACCCCCGACGCCGAGGAGACGGCCGGGGGGAACTTCGCCCTCGACGGCAACTTCGACGGGATCCCCGACTACCTGCAGGCGCACGTGGTGTCCCTGCCGTCCTATGCCGGCAACGCCCCCGCCGGACCGCAGACCAGCCCCGTGGTGACGCTGGCGGTGCAGCCCCCGGCGCAGCTGGCCGGGGTGGCGGCGGTGGGCAACCCCTCCCCCGGCAACTC
>JABRVY010000072.1:0-8239 GCA_039961755.1 Acidobacteriota bacterium
ACCCCCGCCTCCCGCTCCATGGAGCGCAGGGACACCCCCAGCATGGGGTCGGGCAGGGTGCGGGCCGGCACGACGCGAGCCGCCGCCGCCTCCCGCTCGGCGCGGGCCGCCGCCAGGCGGGGGTGGTGCGCGAGAGCGTGCGCCCTCACCCCCTCCAGGGTGGCCAGAGAGTCACCGGGCGTCGCCGTGGCGCTCGCCGCCGTCAGGGTCAGCCACGCCGCCAGCAGGAGGCTCACACCAGCTACGGCGGTTCGAACTGTCCTTCGGGTCACCATGTTTTGCCACCTCCACGACCTGCCTCTGGCCGGATTGCTTCCGGCCCTCGGACTACCGAGTTCTCCACTGCAACACGACGACTCGTCAGCCGCCTGGCCGGCGGCCCGGGACGGACGTCGGCCGGAGTCGTCCTAACAGAGGAAGGCGCAGGCCAGGAGGAAGGCTGGCGGTCGCTCTCCGGGCAGGGGTATCACCGGGAGCGGGGCGGAGGCCATCAACTCGGTCGCCGGCTGGGGGGAGGCGCTGGCCGATTCGGCCACCTGCTTCTCGAGGGCAGGAACGGCGCCCACCGGGGGGGTCGGCGCCGCCGGGCGAGGGGTCGAGCCCTGGCAACAGCAGGCTGGCTGGCCACCGCCGCAGCAGGCCGCCCGGGGGGCGCAGCCGCACCCCGAGGCACAGGAGGCCCCGCCGGCGCACCCCGGCCCGCCGGGGGCAGGGACCCCCGCGGCCAGCACCAGCACCACCGACAGTACCGCTCCGCCGAGCTTCATCTTCTTCAGTCTACCAGCCTGCGTTCGGTGCCAACAAACGCCATTACCACAACCGAGCGCACCCACGGCACCATTCCAGCGGTGGGCCGTCGTCTCGGAAAAGCGGTTCCGGTCCCTCGCGGCAGGAACACTCCCGTGAGTCATCAGCGAGAACAGTTTTCCTTCTCAGCATCGAGCCCCCAGAGAGGCACAGTCACGCCCGCAAAAATCTGAATCCGACATTGTCCAGTGCCTGTCGCCGCGGAAACCAGCGGTGGCGAGACGGCATCAAGACCAGCCGGAACATCCCCCAAGAATCGACAAGAAGGCTATACCAGGTACCCTTGGTGGGCGGCGAGGATGGCGCGTTGAATGGCGATGTTGTCGCGGTGCCCGGTGAAGCGAGCGGTGACCTTGCCGCGCAGCGGATACCCCAGTAGATAGAGGTCGCCGATGATGTCGAGGATCTTGTGGCGCACGAACTCGTCCGGCCAGCGCAGCTCGGTATTGATGACGTTGTCCTCCCCCACCAAAATGAAGTTGTCGAGCCGCCCCCCTGTCCCCAATCCAAGCTCGCTGAGCATCTTGAGGTCGCGCATGAAGCCAAAGGTACGGGCCGGCGCGATCTCCTCGCGGTACGCCTCGGGGCCGGTGAGGACAAAGTGAAAGAACTGCTCGCCGATGGGCGGCGGGTAGCGGAGGTGATAGGACACCTCCAGGCGCTCCGCCGGCTCGATGACCAGCAGCTTTTCCCCCGGCCCCTCGAGGGCGTAGCGGCGGTCGATCACCACCTCTCGCCGCGGGGCGTCCTGCTCCACCACCCCGATCTCCTCCAGCTTGCGCACCAGTTCCACCGCCGAGCCGTCCAGCACCGGGATCTCCCCGTGCACCTTGACCAGCAGGTTGGTCACTCCGAGGGCGTGCAGCGCCGACAGGAGATGCTCGACGGTGCGGATCTCCTCCCCCTCGCGAGTCAATGTGGTGGCGTACTCGGTTTCCCCGACGACGCTCAGGTGGGCCGGTATGGCGGTGCCGGAGGGCAGGGTGAGGAAGTGCACGCCGCTGCCCGGCGGCAGGGGCCGCAGCGCCATGCCAGTACGCGTTCCCGAGTGCAGGCCGTGCCCGTAGATCACGCCCGGCGCGGCGATGGTGCGCTGCGGCAGGTCGGTCTCCCGCACGATGGGCAGCAGCGGCGGCGCGGCGAAGGGGCGCTCCAGCTCCTCCCGCTCCGCCCCCATCTCGAGGAATGCCGTGCTCAGCGGCCGGGGCACGGACAGATCGGCGAGCGCCGCACGCAGCGTCTCCACCGTGCGATCGTAGGAGAGGGGCTTCTCCAGGTAGTCGAAGGCCCCCATCTTGATGGCCTTGACCGCGGTGCGGGTGGTGCCGTGCCCGGAAATCATGATGACCCTGGCCTCGGGGTCGAGCTCCCGGATGGCCGCCAGCGCCTCCAGTCCGTCGCGGTCGGGCAGCCACACGTCCAGGAAAACGGCGGCCGGTCGCCGACGGCGGTACAGCTCCAGGGCCTCCTCGCCGCTGCCGGTGGCGATCGTCTCGAACCCCTCGTCCTCGAGGATGTGGGACAGGGTAGTGAGGATTCCAGGCTCGTCGTCCACGATGAGGATCAGCTCTTTCATGGCACCCCCAGTCTGAGGCCGCTGCAGCCCAGAATCAAGCCGGCGTCGTGTATGCTTTTTCGAAGCGCCAGTCGGTCGCCGCAGGCAGCACCACCGGACAGGGAGGACAGCATGAACCCTCGCACCATACTCGACCTGTACCGCAGCAGCATTGCCAACCCGCGGGAGGGGTACGCCACCCACTACTGGCCGGGCGGCTCCCGCGCCTTCTCCACGCAGGAGTTTCACCGCCGGACGGTGGCCCTGGCTGCGGCCCTGCCGGGGCTGGGGGTGAAGCGCGGCGATCGGGTGATGCTGCTGTCCGAGAACCGACCCGAGTGGCACATGGTGGACATCGCCACCCTGGCGGTGGGTGCGGTGAACGTGCCCGTCTATCCCACCCTCACCCCCGCCCAGCTCGCCTACCAGCTGCGCGACTCCGGGGCAGTCCTGGTGGTGGCGGAAAACGCCGAGCAGATGCAGAAGTTCCTCATTGTGCGGGGCGAATGCCCCGCCCTCGAGCACCTCGTCCAGATCGACGGCGCCTGCGCCGAGGGCGTGTGCAGCCTGGAGGAGCTGGTGCGCGCCGGCGACACCCCCGAGGCCGAGGAGTCGTTCTGGCGCCAGGCCGCCCTCATCCAGGAGGATGATCTCGCCACCATCGTCTACACCTCGGGCACCACCGGCGAACCCAAGGGGGTGATGCTCACCCACCGCAACTTCGTCTCCAACGCCCTGCACATCCTGCCCCGCTTGCCGGTCACCGCCGATGACCTGGTGCTGGAGTTCCTGCCCCTGTGCCACGTCTTCGAGCGCTGTGCCGGCTACCTCTACCTGGCGGTGGGAGCCCGCCGCGCCTACTGCACCGTGGCCACCGTGGGCGAACTGTTGACCACCATTCGCCCCACCGCCTTCTGCTCCGTGCCCCGCGTCTTCGAGAAGGTGTACGACCGCGTCCACTCCCGCGTCGCCACCGCCCCGCCGCTGCGCCGCAAGCTCTTCCACTGGGCGCTGGAGATCGGGCGAAAGGCCGCCCATCACCGGCTGGCCGGCACCCCCATGCCCGCCGCCTTGGCCCTCCAGCATCGCATTGCCGATGCCCTGGTCCTCAAAAAGATCCGCGCCGCCATGGGCGGCCGCGTGAGGGGCATCATCTCCGGCGCGGCACCGCTCCCCCTCTACGCCAACGAGTTCTTCCACGCCGCCGGCATCCCCGTGCAGGAGGGCTATGGCCTCACCGAAACCTCCCCGGCCATCGGCGTCAACGGCTACCTGCCGGGCACCAACCGCCTGGGTTCTATTGGGCGGGCTCTGGATAACCTGGAGGTGAAACTGGCCGAGGACGGCGAACTCCTGGTGCGCGGCCCCAGCGTCGCCAAGGGGTACTGGAACAAGCCCGAGGCCACCGCCGAGGTGTTCGATCCCGACGGCTTCTTTCACACCGGCGACATCGCCCGTATCGATGAGGACGGCTTCATCTACATCACCGACCGCAAGAAGGACATCATCGTCACCGCCGGGGGCAAGAACGTCGCACCGCAGCCCATCGAGAATCGCCTCAAGCAATCCACCTGGGTGGACAACGCCGTCCTCATCGGCGACCGCCGCCCCTTCATCGTCGCCCTGTTCTCCCCCAACCTGGAGGCGCTGACCGCCTTCGCCCGAGACAAGGGCCTGCCCGCCAGCGACGCGGCCACCCTGGTGACCCGCCCGGAGGTGATCGCCCTCTACGACGCGGTGGTCCAGGAGGTCAACCAGGATCTCGCGCGCTACGAGCAAATTCGCAAGTTCCGGGTGTTACCGGTGCAGCTCTCCATCGACACCGGGCATCTCACCCCCACCGTCAAGATCAAGCGCCGCGTGGTGGAAAAGGACTTCGCCAACCTCATCGAGGAGATGTACTCGTAGGGGCGCTCAGCCGGATCGCTCTCTCACCCAAGCGACAGGGTCACGGACACGGACACGGACAAAGACACCGTTCCGGCCGTGGTAAACCGTGCCGACCGCCAGGGGCGGGCCAGAGGCCCGCGCACCCAGGGGACGGTCACCGTCACGGGCACAGACACGGTCACCGTCACTGGCGCGGGTGGATCAGCCTCCAGGTGAGCGCCCGCACGCGGTCGAAGAGCTCCATCGCCTGGGCCGCCTTGGCGACGTCCACCGCGCCGGCACCCACCAGCAGCCGCAGGTGGCTGTCGGCCTCCAGGGCTGATGCGTAGGCGATGCGCCAGTGGTGCTGACGATCGCGCCCTGCCCGACCGGCTCCTTCGGCGAGGTTGGCCGGCACCGAGGAGGCGGCGCGAATGAGCTGATCCCCCAGCGACCTGAGGGGGGCCGGCAGCCCGAGGGCCAGGGCGACGGCGGTGCCGGCGGCCTCGAGGGCCAGCTCGTGGACGGTGAGTGGACGTTTTGGGGTCGAAGGGGGCGGCGTGGTCCGAGTGGTGTTCATACCCCCCCAGGCGCCCGGGGCGGGCGCTGTCACAGGGTTGCGCCAGCAACCGCCCGCAGGGCGGCGTGCCCTTGACAGCGCCCGCCCCGGGCGCTAACTCCCGCCAAGAACACCACGAGGCCACGCCGCCCGGGAGACACCGACACGGCCACGGCCACGGCCACGGCCACGGGCACGGACACCGACACGGTCACGGCCACGGTCACGGTCACGGGCACAGGCAGGGACACCGGGCCGGGCGTGGCAAATCGCACCGACCGTGAGAGCGGGCCGGAGGCCCGCGCACCCAGGGTCACGGTCACAGTCACGGCCACGGTCACGGCCACGGTCACGGCCACGGACACGGACACGGGCACGGACACGGGCACGGTCACGGACACCGACACGGGCAACGGCGCGGGGGACCGGCAGATTCAGAACGGGTTGCCCAGGGAGAAGAACAGCTCGCCGGCGCTCTCTCCGACCTTGCGATCCAGCTTCCACCCGTACTCCAGCCGGATGGGTCCCACCGGGGTCTCGAAGCGCAGGCCCAGCCCCGCTCCCCAACGCATGTCGCCGAGGTCCACCAGGCTGCGGCCGGCCCAGACGTTGCCGCCATCCACGAAGAGGTTGAAACCCACCGCTCCGGTCAGCCGCCGCCGCCACTCCAGGTTGGCCAGCAGCAGCGCCGCCCCGCCCACGGGCTTGCCCTGGGCGTCGAGCGTCTGGCCCGGCACTCCCAGGCGGTCGAGGGCGAAGGCGCGGTGGGAGACCTGCCCGCCGGCGAAGAAGCGCACGTTGATGGGCAGGAGCAGGTTGTCGGCGGTGCTGTCGTTGCCGTGCCGCGGCACGGCGACCCCGGCCCGCAGGGCACCCGCCAGCGTCCCGCGCGAGACCGGGCGATAGCCGGCCACCGACAGGTTGAGCTTGTCGAAGTCGGCATCGGCGAGGAAAACCTTGAAGGCGCTCTGCAGCTCCGCCCGTGCCAGCACCCCGCGGCGCGGGCTGAACAGGTCATCGCGACTGTCCCACACGGCGTAGGGAATGACCGAGGCGATCTTCAGGCTCTGTTTCTCGCGCTCCAGGCCGGAGAGGATTTCGGGGGGCGCCTCCGGGTCCACGATCTGGTAGTCATAGCGCACCATCAACCGCCCCGGGCGGCGCTCCCGATCCCCCATTTCCAGCCACATCCCCCGCTCCAGCAGGCTGAAGGTGTCGAAGTTGGCGTCATATCGATAGATGGACAGCCACAGGGGAACTCCGAAGAGGCCCAGAGGGCTGGGCTCCCGGTAGGTGAGCTGCAGCCGCTTGCGGCGCCCGGAGTAACTCCCCTCGGTGAAGAGCGCCCCACCGGTGCCGAGCGGGTTCAGGTGCGACCACGACGCCGACGCCCGCACCCCCGCCTCGGTGTCCCAGCCGAGGCCGAAGCCGTAGGCGCGCAGGGGGGCTTCCTTGAGGTCGATCACCATGCCCCGCCGCGGCCGCTGCTCCTGTCCCGGGATCGGACGCACCGCCGCGCTCTGGAAGATGCCCGGGAAGAGCAGGCGGCGCTGGGTCTCCAGCTGCTGCGCGGCCCCTAACGGCTCGCCCACCTTCAAGGTGGAGAGGCGGTGTACCACCCTTTCGGAGGTGTGCACCAGGCCGGCCACCACCACTCTGTCCAGCACCACCAGCAGGCCTGGGGTGACCACCAGCCGCACGGCGCAGGTGTCGGCCTCACACTCGCTGCTCACGGCCACCCGAGCATCCAGGTAGCCGGCGTTGCGCAGGGCCCCCTCCAGCAACGCCCGCGACTCCTCCTCCCCGGTGCGGCTCCACGGGCCGCCGTGAAGCAGGGGCAAGGGGGGCAGCGCGACCCCTTCCACCATCCCCTCGATGGCCACCTCGGAGACCGTCCTGCGCGTCCCCATGGTGACGGGGAAGGTGACGGTCACACCACCGTTGGCCCGCTGCAGGCGCGGCGCCTCCACCCGGGCCTCGGCCCACCCCTCCCGCTGCAGCACGGTCAAGACCGAAAGCCGATCCCACTCCAGCGTCTCGGCGGTGACCGGCTCGCGCCCCCACACCCAGGGCCGGCCGCGGCGGACGCCGATCTTCTCGCGCAACGCCTCGGCGGAAACGCCGCTCAACCCTTCGAACTGCACCTCCCCGATGGGACGCTTTTCCGTCCCGGTCACCGCGATGCGCAGGACGCGCTCCTCCTGCCCCTCGACCACCTCGCCGCGCACCGTCGCCAGCAGCCGGCCCTCTTCCTGGCAATGCAGTTTGAGGCGGGTGAGCACCGCCTCCAGATCCGACTCCTCGAAGGGCTCGCCGCCGCGCACAAAGGGTAGCGCCGCCTCCAGCAGCGCCTTGCCGGGTTTGAGGCCGGTCAGTTCCAGGCGATAGCGGGGGCCGCGGTCCACCTCGAGGATGACCACGGCTCCATCGTCGCCGGACTCCACGCGGGGAAGACGCACCTCCGCCGACCACCACCCCTGCCGCCGCAGGTAGGCGGCCAGGCGTCGGCGGCCTCGCTCCAGTCGTTCGTCGGAGAGGATGACGCCCGGCCGCAAGCCGGTGATCTCCTGCAACTGCTGGCCATACAGTGCGGTCCCTGGGGCCACCGGGCGAGCGAGAACGAGGGGGGAACCCAGGTAGACGACCACCCGAATCCCTACTGCCGTGCCCCCCTGGGCCGGTTTCTGCTCCGCCTCCACCCGGGCGTCGGGATACCCCGCGGCGCGCACCACCCGGCGCGCTTCGGCCAGCGCGTCCGCCAGCGCCCCGCGGTCGAGCACCGTCCCCGTTCTCAGGTCCAGGAGCCCCTCCACCCGCCGCCTGAGCGCCCCGGACAGGCCCTCGACGCGCACCTCCCCCAGGCGGGGCGCGGGTGTCACTTGCACCTCCAGCACCACACCCGATGGGGTCATGTCTGCGCGCACCACGGCATCCACGAACTCACCGGAGGCGAGCAGGGCCTGCACCCCGTCGCGCACGTCGGTGCGCGTGACCAGCTGACCCGGGGTGAGGGCCAGGAGCCTCTCGGCCCGCCGGCTGACCTCGGCGGGAGCCACGACGCGCACCTCGTGCAAGGGGGCCTGCCCCCACGGGATCGCCGCCTGCGCCAGGGCGAGGGCTAGTAGCGCCGCTGCCACTTCACCTCCGCCCAGAAGGAGCCGTCGCTTTCCCGATTCACCTCGAAGAACACCCCGGGCGCCACCCGCCAGCGGCTCTTCACGAGATCGTCGCGGTTGGACGCCAGATTGGTGGAGTAGGTCACCGTCCAGTCCTGGGAGATACGCTTGACCACAGTGACCCGCGCCGCCGGGGTGTTGGTTTCGGAGGACAGGTAGGGGTCGAGGCGGAGCTGGTCCACGTCCAGGAGCGTCCGCGCCCGCCGCGCCACCGTCCCGGCGATCTGATCCGAGAGGAAGCTGGTGGCGAGCGCCCCCGCCGACGTCTCCCCC
>JABRVY010000073.1:0-20209 GCA_039961755.1 Acidobacteriota bacterium
GGGCGAGCGCCCCGGCGGCGGCCTCGAGGGCCCGGGCCTGGGCGGGTGGGAGAGGGCGAGGGGGTGTGGCTGGCATGGTTTCCTCCCGTTCGTTCATGAATCCCCCACCAGCCGCCGGGAAGGCCGGGGTCAACGGGCGCCGCAGGCGACCGCCCGCAGGGCGGCAGCAGCCCTTGACGCCGGCCGAGCCGGCGGCTATCGCTTTTGCGGGTGAACGAACGGGAGGAAACCGAACCGCCTCCCGCGACATCGCCAGCGCCCAGGCCCGGAGCCCGCGCCGCCGCCGCCCATGTCCGTGCCCGTGTCCGTGCCCGTGCCCGTGCCCGTGCCCGTGTCCGTGTCGGTGACCGTGACCGTGGTCGTGACCGCGTTCCGGGGCGGATCCAGTCGGCCGGGCGCGCGGCGGACCGCAGGCCGGTGCGTTCAGCTCGCGTCGCTGGGCGCGAAGGTGGCGGTGAAGTGGGGCAGGGTGGCCGGCCGGTGGACGAAGCGCAGGCCGCCGATCTTGCGGCGGGTGCGGTGCAGCTCGTCGATCCCCTCGATGACGTAGTCCATGTGGCTCTGGGTGTAGACGCGGCGGGGGATGGCCAGGCGAACGAGGTCCAGGGGCGGCCAGCGCCAGCTGCCGTCGGCCTCCGGGCGGCCGAACATGACGTTGCCGATCTCGCAGGCCCGCACCCCGGTGTGCTCATACAGGGCCACCGACAGCGACCAGCCGGGCAGCTGCTGGTTGCCGAGGTGGTCGCAAAACCGCCGTCCGTCCAGGTAGATGGCGTGGCCGCCGAAGGGTTTGAGGACGGGCACGCCAGCGGCGTCCAGGTGCCGGCCCACGTAGGCGGTGGAGGCGATGCGGTAGCGCAGGTAGTCCTCCTCGAGGATCTCCTCGAGGCCTATGGCCAGGGCCTCCAGGTCGCGGCCGGCGAGGCCGCCGTAGGTGGGGAACCCCTCGGTGAGGATCAGGGCGGTGCGGATCTGCTCCGCCCACTCGTCGGAGTTGATCGAAATGAGCCCGCCGATGTTGCCGAAGGCGTCTTTTTTCATGGACATGAGGGCGCCGTCGGTGAGCGCGAACATGGCCTGGGCGATCTCCCGGGGAGAGGCCTCCTCCCACCCTGCCTCCCGCAGCTTGATGAAGTAGGCGTTTTCGGCAAAGCGGGCGGCGTCCAGCAGCAGCGGCACCCCGAAGTGGTCGCAGATGGCCCGCGCCCCGCGCAGGTTTTCCATGCTCACCGGCTGGCCGCCGCCGGAGTTGTTGGTGACGGTGATGAGCACGAAGGGCACCCGCTCGCGGCCCACCTGAGTCAAACAATCTTCGAGGGCTTCGAGATCGATGTTGCCCTTGAAGGGGTGCAGGCAGTCGGGGTCCCTTCCCTCGGGGATGACCAGGTCGCGGGCATCGGCCCCGGAGGCCTCCAGGTTGGCCCGGGTGGTGTCGAAGTGGGTGTTGCCCGGCACCACGTCCCCGGGCTTGACCACCGCGTGACACAGTAGCCGCTCCGAGGCGCGGCCCTGGTGGGTGGGGATGACGTGACGGTGGCCGAAGATCGACCGCACGGTCTCCTCGAAGCGGAAGAACGAGCGCGCCCCGGCGTACGACTCGTCTCCCTCCATGATCCCCGCCCACTGGTGGGTGCTCATGGCACCGGTGCCGGAGTCGGTGAGCAGGTCGATGAGGACGTGCTCGGCGCGCAGGCGAAAGGGGTTGTACCCGGCCTCGCGGATCAGCTGCCGCCGCTCCTCGGGGGTGGTCATGCGGATGGGCTCCACCGATTTGATCCGGAACGGCTCGATGATCGTCTTCACGGCCGCGTTCCTCCCCAACCGCTCGCCATTGTACGCGTCCCGCCTGGAGAGCCGCG
The DNA here is from genome assembly GCA_039961755.1 of Acidobacteriota bacterium. Lineage (GTDB taxonomy): Bacteria > Acidobacteriota > Thermoanaerobaculia > Thermoanaerobaculales > Thermoanaerobaculaceae > CALEVZ01. The sequence goes on from JABRVY010000073.1 coordinate 1,860, forward strand.
GCGAATACGCGGGCGGGGGAACGCGTTGGTTGCTATCATCACCCGCCCGCGTTCGGTGTGAAGAGCCGGGCCGAGGAAGATCGCATGGCGCGACCGATTCTGGATCTGCGGACGGCCAAGGTGGCCGTGGAGCTCACCAACCGCTGCAACATGCGCTGCGGCATGTGCCCGATGAACAACCTGGGGCGCCCCGACGCGGACATGCCCTTCTGGCTGGTGGAGAAGGTGGCCGCCGACTTCAAGGAGAACGGCATCGTGGTCAACTGGATGCACGAGATGGGGGACCCCCTGCTCTATGACCGGCTGGCCGACGCCGTTCGCCTCTTCCCCGGCTGCTCGGTGTCCACCAACGCCATGCGCCTGGACGAGGGGATGGCGCGGGAGCTGGCGGACACCCCCATGCGACGCATCCGCCTGTGTCTGGACACCTTGAACCCGCGCCTGTACCCCAGCATTCGCCGCGGTGGGGTGTTCGAGCAGGTGGTGGCCAACATCAGGCGGTATCTGAAGATTGCCAGGGGGAAACCGCACACGGTGGAGATCCAGCGGCTCATCACCACCGAGACTGCCCAGGAGAGGGTGCGGGACTTCGAGGAGTTCTTCGAGCTGCACCGCTACCCCAACGCCAAGGTGATCGAGAAGACCTGCGAGCCGCTGGACACCTCCGACGAGACGCCGTTTCACCAGAGCTTCTACGGGTGTTTCCAGGGCTACCCGTTCAAGTGGTTCATCGTGCTGGCCGACGGCAGCGTCACCCACTGCTGCTACGACGCCCACGGGCAGCAGATCATCGGCGACATGAAGACGCAGACGGTGCAGGAGATCGTCAACTCCGAGGTAGTGCAGCGCTACATGCGGGCCTTCAAGGGGCAGGACTGGCACACCCTGCCGCGCTGCGGCGAGTGCTACAAGCACGCCGAGGGTCGGCCGCCGTTTTATGACCAGCTCATCCAGCTGGGTCACCGCCTGGACCGGGTGATTCCCATCAAGCCCCTGGCGCGCCGCCTGATCAATCGCTAGGGCAGGGGGCGCCGGGCGGGGAGTCAGCGACGCGGCGGCAGCTTGGCCTGCTGAGCCGGCCGGGTGGCGGCGGTGGCCCGAGCGTGTAACTGGGCCGCCTCGTCGAACCGGCCCAGGGCATCCTGGAGCTGGGCGTCGGTCTCGATGGCGGCGCGGTACCCCTCGTTGAGGGAGACCCCGGCGTTCAGGACCTCGGTGCGCAGTTGCACGGCGATGTCGCGCCGGTCGGTGGGGTCGGCAAGGGCGGCGTCCAGCTCCTCGGCGGTGCTCCACTCCTTCGCCAGGGCCATGGCGCGGAAGCGGGCGATGACCGAGTCATCGACGACGAAGGCGCGGGCCGCCGCCTCCTTGTCGCTGGCGCCGGCCAGCACCTCCACGGCGAAGTGGAAGAACGCCGAGTTGGCGAGCAGCCGGACAATGCGGGCGGAGTACTCCCCCTGGGCCACCTGGTAGTCGGGCACGATGCCGCCGCTGCCGTAGACCTTGCGTCCGGCGTCGGTGAAGAACGCCTCCCCCTTGCCCTGCTCCTCGCCGGACCGCGGCCGCACGGTTTCTCCCTCGTCGCCGTCGCGCTCGGGGTGGGTGTAGGCGAAGTAGGAGTCGAAATCCCGCTGGATGCAGCGCCCGGAGGGGGTGTAGTACTTGGCGGTGGTGAGGGCGAGGCCGGCGTCGCGGACCGGGTAGATGGTCTGCACCACCCCCTTGCCGAAGGAGGTTTCTCCCACCACCAGGCCGCGGTCGTGGTCCTGCACCGCTCCGGCGACGATTTCCGCCGCCGAGGCGGATCCGGTATTGATGAGCACCACCAGCGGACCGTCGAAGTGCAGCCCGTCGCGGGAGGCGCGGTAGTCCTGGAAGGAGTCGGCGGTGCGGCCGCGGGTGGAGAACACCCGCTGCCCGGGGGCGAGCAGCACGCCGGCCACCTCCACCGCGGAGTCGACGATGCCGCCCGGGTTCTGGCGCAGATCCAGAACCAGGCGGGTGGCTCCCTGGCCGAGGAGCTTTTCCAGGGCGGTGCGGAACTCGCGCCCGGTGGTGCGGGTGAAGTCGTTGACCCGGATGTAGGCGGTGTCGCTGCCGATCATGAAGGCGTAGCGCACCGAGTCGGTGGGCACGCGGCCACGCTGGATGGCCAGTTCGAGGGGCTCCTGCAGCCCGGGCCGGATGATGGTCACCCGCACGGTGGTGCCCTCCAGCCCCCGCAGCCGCCGCGCCACGTCGTCCAGGTTCATGCCCTCGGTGGACTGGTCGTCCACCTTGTCGATGACGTCGCCGGCGCGCAGACCCAGGCGGGCAGCCGGGGTACCCTCGATGGGGGTGACGATGGTGACCCGTCCGCCGCGCATGGAGATGATCACCCCGATGCCGTGGAAGGAGCCCTGCTGGCGCTCGCGCATGGAGGAGAACATCTCCGGCCGCAGGAAGTTGGAGTGGGGATCCAGCATCTCCAGGGTGCCGTCGATGGCCGAGTAGACCAGCTCGCTGGCCTCCACAGGCTTGGGGGCGTGGGCCATGACGGTGCTCAGCAGACTGCCGAAGCGAGTCAGGAACTGGTCGGCGGCGCTGGCCTGTGGGCGGTTGGCGTCGCCGGCCAGGGCACCGGCCAGAGCCCCCAGGGCCACCACGCCGAAGGCCAGGACGTAGGTCTTGAAACGACTCATGCACTCCCCCTCCAAGTCGCGACTCTAGCACAGGAGTGGAGGCTCCGGGCGGGGTGGCGCTATACTCGCTGCTGACCCCGTGGTGGGGGGAGGATCCATGTTCGGCTCCATCGGTGTGCCCGAGCTCATCCTCATCTTCGTGCTGGCGTTGCTGCTGTTCGGGCCGCGCAAGTTGCCCGACATCGGCAAGAGCCTGGGCCGTGCCATGGGGGAATTCCGGCGCGCCTCCAACGACCTCAAGCGCTCCCTGGAAGAGGAGGTGGCGGCGGAGGAGCTCAAGGCAGCGGGGCGCGAGGTGCGAGCGGCGGCCGATGAGCTGAGGGGCGGGGCGAGCGATGGGACGAGCGGCCCGGTTCCGGCGCCTGACTCGGCTTCGCCAGCCGCCTCGGAGACCCCGCCGGGCACGACCGCGCCCGAGGAGGGGAGCACCCCGCCCCGATGAGGGAGGAGCAGCGCCAGCCGCAGGCGGCCGAGGACGAGCTGCCGCGCATGTCGCTGCTGGAGCATCTGGACGAGTTGCGGCGCCGCCTCGCGGTGGCGGCGGCGGCGGTGTTCGTCGGCTTTCTCGCCTGCTGGTACTTCGCCAAGCCCATCTTCAACTGGCTCTCGGTGCCCCTCACCCAGTTCCTGCCCGAGGGGGAGAAGCTGGCCTTTACCGGCCTCATCGACCCCTTCATGCTGTACATCAAGGTGGCCTTGCTGGCGGGCATCTTCGTCGCCTCGCCGGTGGTGCTGTGGCAGGTGTGGCTGTTCATTGCCCCGGGGCTGTACCGGCACGAGCGGCGCGTCGCCATCCCCTTCCTCCTCGCCACCACGTTCTTCTTCGTGGCCGGGGGCTACTTCGGTTACAAGGTGGCGTTTCCCATGGTGTGCCGGTTCCTCCTGGAGGTGGGGTCGGAGTTTCGGCAGGTGATCACGGTGCGCGAGTACTTCTCCATGGCCTCCAAGGTGATCCTGGGGATGGGGCTGGTGTTCGAACTGCCGGTGCTCATCCTCTTTCTCGCCCGCCTGGGGTTGGTGACCCACACCTTCTTGCTCAAGCAGTTCCGCTTCGCGGTGCTGGCCATCTTCATCGTGGCGGCAGTCATCACTCCAACCCCCGACATCGCCACCCAGAGCGTGTTTGCCGTGCCGATGATCGTGCTGTACCTGCTGGGAGTGGGGGTGGCGTGGCTGTTCGGCAAGCGCCCGTCCGCGGCGGAAACCTCCGGCTAGCTCTCGAGAAGACGCCGGTACAGCGCCTCGTACTGCCGCGCCGAGGTGGTCCAGGAGAAGTCCCGGCGCATGGCGTTGCGGCGCAGGCGGGCGAGCTCCTCGGGAGCCGCCAGGAGGTGGCGCGCCCGGGCCAGGGCGGCCAGCAGCGCCCGCGAGGTGGTGGGGGAGAAGACGATGCCGCAGCCCTGGGGGGAGTCGGCATCGATGACGGTGTCGGCCAGTCCCCCGGTGGGGGGAACCACCGGTAGCGCGCCGTAGCGCATGGCGATGAGCTGCCCCAACCCGCACGGCTCGAAGCGCGAGGGCATCAGGAAGACGTCGCTGGCGGCATAGATGCGGTGAGCGAGGGGGTCGTTGAAGCCGAAGACGGCCCGTACCCGCCCGGGGTGGGCCCGCTCGGCGGTGGCCAGGAGTTCCTCCCAGCGGCGCGGGCCGCTGCCGAGGATGACGATGTCGAAGCCCAGGGCGACGATGTCGTCGATGGCGGCGGCCAGCAGGTCCACCCCCTTCTGCTCCACCAGGCGCGAGACCATCCCTGCCAGGGGCCGGATACCCGGCGCCAGGCCCAGCTCCCGCGCCACCGACTCGCGCGCCGCCCGCTTGCCCGACAACACGTTGCGGACCCGGTACGGGGTGGGCAGGTGGGGGTCGGTAGCGGGGTCCCAGACGCTGGTGTCGAGCCCGTTGAGGATGCCTGCCAGGCTGTCGGCGCGTTCGGCCAGCACGCCGTCGAGCCCGCATCCGAAGGCCGGGGTGAGGATTTCTCGGGCGTAGGTGGGAGACACCGTGGTGATCGCATCCGCCGCCACGATCCCCCCTTTCAGGAACGACACCTGGCCGAAGTACTCCAGGTGTCGAATCGAGAAGAGCTCGCGCGGCAGGGCGGCGGCGTCGAGGGTCCAGGGGGGGAACAACCCCTGGTACGCCAGATTGTGGATGGTCAGCACGGTGCGCGGACGCTGCCGCCACGGCAGGGAGGTGGCGGGGTGGTGGAGGAGCATGGGGGCCAGCGCCGCCTGCCAGTCGTGCACGTGCAGGATGTCGATGGGCGAGCGCTGGGCGAGCAGCCGCAGGGCGGCGCGCACGAAAAAGGCGAAGCGGATGGGGTTGTCGGGGTAGTCGCCGTCGGCCACGGCGTAGGGCGACGGGCGCACGAACACCTGCGGCGCGTCCAGCAGCAGCACCTCCACGCCGTGGTGCTCGCTGGCCAACACCCGGCCGCGGATGCCCAGTTCTTCCACGCTGGCAACGGGGGTGCCGGGCAGGTCGTCGTGCAGGTGGGGACGGTGCGCAGGCACCATCACGGCAACCCTGTGACCTTGCCCGGCCAGGGCTGGCGGCAGCGCCCCCACCACGTCGGCGAGGCCGCCGGTCTTGGAGAAGGGCACCATTTCCGAGGCCAGGTGAACGATGGTTGGCACGGCCGGTGAGGTACCACATCTGCGCACGGTGAGGCAAGTCGGGGGGAAGGGCGGGGTGGTGGTGGAGTACACTGGCGGCGCGTTTGGCGGTTTGCGAGCAGGGAGGGGATGGCCATGAGTGGCATCGTGCTGGGAAGTGAGGACCGCAAGGGTTTGCTGGCGCGCTTTCTCCGCTACGTGCAGGTGGATACTCGCTCGGACGAGAACTCGTCGACGAGCCCGTCCACCGAGGCGCAGAAGGATCTCTCGCGCCTGCTGGCGGAGGAGCTCGAGGAGCTGGGGTGCGAGGGCGCGCGCATGGACGAGTGGGGGTACGTGTGGGCGAGCGTGCCCGGCAACCTGCCCGCCACCCATCCGGCCGCCGGGCGGGTGCCGACCGTGGGTCTCATTGCCCACGTGGACACCTACTTCGGCACTCCCGGGGCGGGGGTCAAACCCCAGGTGATCGAACGGTATGCGGGCGGCGACATCGCTCTACCCGGCGACCCTGCCCAGGTCTTGCGGGTGGCCAACAACCCCAACCTGGAGCGCTGCGTCGGTCACACCCTCATCACCTCCGACGGCACCACCCTGCTGGGGGCCGACGACAAGGCCGGCATCGCCGAGATCATGACGGTGCTGGCCTGGTTGCGCCGCCACCCCGAGTTTCTCCACCCGCCGCTCCGCATCGCCTTCACCACCGACGAGGAGGTGGGGCGGGGCACGGAGCACTTCGACGTGGCGGCCTTCGGGGCCGACGTGGCGTACACCCTGGACGGCTCCGATCTGGGCGAAATCGAGGACGAGACCTTTTGCGCTGACACCGCCATCGTCACCTTCAGCGGTCACGACGTCCACCCGGGGTACGCCAAGGACAAGCTGGTCAACGCGGTGCGCGCCGCCGCCGCGGTGGTGGAGCGGCTCGATCCGGCCTTTCTGCCCGAGACCACCGAGGGGCGGCAGCCGTACCTCCATCCCTATGATCTGCGCGGCGACGTCACCCGCGCCGAGCTGAAGGTGCTGGTGCGGGCGTTCAGCGAAGAGGAGCTGGCGGAGCGGGAGGAGCACCTGCGGCAGGTCGTCGAGGCGGTGCGCCAGCTTTTCCCCAAGGCCAGCATGGAGGTCGCCGTCAAGCAGTCCTACCGCAACATGGCCTACAAGCTGCGGGAGCGGCCCGAGGTGCTGGAGGCAGCGCTCGAGGCGGTGCGACGGCTGGGGATCGAACCGGTGCGCCGGGCCATCCGCGGCGGCACCGACGGTGCCCGGCTCTCCTACATGGGGTTGCCCACGCCCAACATCTGGGCGGGGGGGCAGAACTTCCATTCGGTGCAGGAGTGGGTGTCGCTGGAGTGGATGGCCAAGGCCAGCGAGGCGGTACTGCACCTGCTGCAGGTGTGGGTGGAGCGCTCGGCAGCGCGCGGCTAGGGGGTTGGGGGCGGAGGTCTGACGGCCTGACAGAAGGCCCTGAAACCGGCCTGTTCCGCCGGCTGCCACGGCTCGCCCGTGAGCCGGCAGTGCAGGAAGCCGCCCAGCAGCTGACAGATCCACATGCGTCCCAGTTCCTCCGGCGTGACCGTGGGATTGGCCAGGTTGCGCTCCTGCAACTGGGCGAAGTGAACAGTCATCCGCTGGCGATACTCCTGCAGGAAGGCATTGGCCGCCTCCCGCAGCTCCTCGGCCCGGTTGGCGGCGGCGAAGAGGAGTAACTCGATCAGCAGGCCCTGACGGTGGGCGAAGCGGTTGACGTGATGGGTGAGCTGGGCGGCGACGTGCTCCGCCTGGCCGACGGCGGCCACGTCGATTTCCAGCAGCATGGTGGCCAGCAGCCGCTCCCCCAGATGCTCCAGGGCGGCCACCAGGATGCCGCCCTTGCCGGAGTAGTACCGGTACAGCGCCGCCTCGGTGAACTCCAGGCGGCGTGCCAGGGCGGCGGTGGTGACACCGCCCACCCCTTGGGTTTCCGCCAGATCCATGGCCGTTTCGAGGATTTGCTGGGCGCGGGGGGTCGAAGAGGGCATGTGGGAATTTTACTTCAAGGGGAAAAACTTGGCAAGTGGTCACCTCACGGTAACAATCGGTGATGCAAGCCAAACTGCCGAGCCTCGCGCCCCGCCCCTTCAGGACCCTCAGCGGCCGGCGAGCCGGGCCACGGCGGCGGCGTGGGAGGCTCGCAGCAGGCCCTCGAACGGTGACACCAGCTCCTTCGGCAGGCTCAGGTACACGGGTTCCGGCTCGCCCTCCAGGGTGGCGTCGAGGAAGCGACTGCGCACCCCGCGGATCTCCGCCCGGGCCAGGTCGCGGGAGGAAAACGACAGCGCCAGGTACATCGCTCCGAAGGTGCGCGCCTCACTGGCCGGCAGGGTGAGCGGCCAGGTTGCGGCCGGAGCCGCCGTGGTGTCGAAGGGCTCCCCCTTGGGTTCCCGCGTCGTGACATGCAAGATGGGCCACAGGCGCCGGTACAGGCGCACCGCGCCGCGGCTCAGGCGCAGGCGGAAGGCGGGCACGAAGAGGTACGACTGTCGTTGGGGACGGTCTCCCACCTGGTCCAGGGTGCCGTCCAGCCGGTCGCCCAGGTGGTCGAGGTCGCGGATGATTTCCCCCTCGGCGGTCCGCAAGGCGAGGGGAAAGCGCCAGAAGGGAACGGCAACCAGTCCGGCGCCCGGGTCCTCGCGCAGGTATGGACGGGGGCGCAGGCGCCGCGGTGTGGCTTCCAGCAGGCGGAAGCAGTTCCGGCACAGGTGCGCCACGGCGTCGGGGATGAACTTCAGCTCGGCGCCGCACACCGGGCAGCGGGAGGGGAGCAGGCGAATCTGGTCCTCAGCTGGAGGAGGCGGAGATTCCGCGAGGGTGGCCAGGGGCGGCGGGGCATCGCGGGTGACGCGGCCGGAGGCGCCGTCGATGAGAAACTCCCGGACATCTCCGCGGACGCTCACCCGCGCGGCGTGGAAGGGCCGCCACACCAGGGCGTCCACCTCGGGGACGAAGGCGCCCCGGACGCTGATGGTCCGGAAAGGGAAGGAGGCGCGGCGATCCTCCTGAGTCTCCAGCCGCCTCGCCAGCTCGGCCTGGCCCCCTTCCACCGGCAGGGCGGGGATGGTCGCCTCGGGGGCACCGAGTAACGGGCGCAGGCAGCGCAGGTAGGAAAGTTTGCCCATCTCTGGCAAGGGCAGCGAGCTGCCCGGTTGCGACCCCTCCAGGTGGGTGATGGCCAGCTCCATTTTCTTTTCGCCGTCCTCCTGGCGCCCGAACGCCACCTGGTACAGGGTGCCGCTGCGGTGCCAGTAGGGGGCCAGGAACGGCTGCCAGGAGAGCACCTGGATGTGCGGCTCCAGGCGGGCGGCATAGTCGTCGGCGGCGCGGTTGACGCTCGCCTCGGCGGCGTTGATGGCCGCCAGGGTGACGCCCTCGAGGCCAACCAGGGCCTCGTCCTGGGAGGCGGTGGCCTGCTGCGCGGCGCGCTGCTGCACCAGCGGGCGCACCCGGCGGTCGTACAGCTCCAGGTACTTGAGGTGGCGCAGGTGAGTGATGACGGCGGAGGCGATGCCGGCCTCGTGGGTGACGGTGTTGGGGATCACGGTAAAGAGAGTGGTGTCCTCCCGCTGGACCAGGTGGCGCGAGGCGCAGTAGCGGCACTCAGCCATGCCGTGGTAGATGGGAAAGGTTACCGGCGCGCCGCACGACGGACAGGGAAGGGCGATGCGGATCTCTTCCTCGACCGGCTCCTCAGCCCGAGGGGAGGGAGCTGGCCTCGCAGTGGGGGCGCCCTCGAGTGCCGCCGAGCTGGCCTGGGTGCTGCCCGTGGGGAGGGCCAGGATGCCCCCCCAGGTTCCCCCGGCCAGCATCGCGGCGGCCAGGACGTAGGGGTCGTGAGCCAGAAACAGTCCCCCCCACCCCACCAGACCGACCACCCAGGCCGTCGTCTGCTCCACGAAGGTGCGTTCGTAGAATGCCACCACCGCTGGGGGCGCGAGCGCGCCCATGACGACGGCCGCAGGCAAGGACGGTCGCGGCAGGCGGGTGGCTGCGCCCCTGCCGGCCAGCATCGCCGCCGTGGGGATGGCGAGGGCGGCGAGCACTGCCAGGATCATGGCGGAAGAAGTTTATCCAGCGTGAGTTGGCTACGGTCCACCGCCTTCAGCACGACCATGATCAGCTGGGCGTCGGCGATGGAGGTGGCGGCATCCGCCATGGCCCCTTCCAGGAGAACGCGCAGCGCGTGCCCGGCCTCCGGCCCCTGCCTGCTCGCCGCCAGCAGCCGGCGGCAGGCGTCGAAGGGTTCGCCGGGGGGTCGGGAGCCGCTGGCCAGGCGCCGGGCGAGTTCGCGGAACCGCTGTACATCGCCCTCTGGCAGCATGGCGCGAGTGTATCATCGGCCGCCGTGTTCGTCAGCGTGGCCTTCCCCACCGCCCTTCCCGAGGCGCTCACCTACTCCGTACCGGAAGCCCTCCTTCCCCTGGCGAGGCCGGGGGTGCGGGTGCGCGCCCCCCTGCGGGGCCGCGGCCGGGTGGGCGTCATCGTCGGGGTGGAGGCAGAGCCCGGTGTGGCGGTGGAGCGCATCGTCGGCATCGCCGAAGTCCTCGATGACGCTCCCGTGGTTCCGCCTCACGTCATGGATCTGATTCACTTTACCGCCGAGTACTACATCGCCCCGCCGGGCACCGTGGTGCGCGCCGCCCTGCCAGCGGCTTTGCTGCGCCTGCCACCGGCCCTGGTGGTTGCCGATCAGCGGGCCCACGAGCTGCTGCCGACCCTGTCCCGAGAGGAGCGCGCCCTGGTGGAGCGGGTGCTGGCGGCGCGCCGCATCACCGTGGCTCGCCTGGCGCAGGAGGGGTACGCATCTGGCCGGCTGCGTACCCTGCTGGCGGGTCTGGCCGCCCGGCGGGTCCTCAAGGTGATGGAACGCGCCCCGGTGGCGCATGCGGGCGGGGCGGTGACGGGGGTGGCCCTGGTGGACATGGCGCCGGAGCGGCGCGCCGCTCTGGTGGGGAAGGCGCCAGCCCAGCAGCGCGTGGTGGCGTGGCTCGCCGAGCTGGGTCGGCCGGCGCTGGAAGGGGAGCTGGCGCGGGCCTGTCAGTGCACCGGCGGGGTGATCGCCGCGCTGGTGCGCAAGGGGATTCTGCGCCGCTTTCAACAGGCCCGCGTCGGGGCGCCGCGGCGCTGGGAGCTGGCGCCGCCCCCCATCCCGCAGCGGCTGTCCGCCGATCAGCAGCTCGTGGTGGAAAAGGTCGTGGGCGAGCTGGGGGCGGGGCGTTTTTCGCCCACCCTGCTCTTGGGCATCACCGGGTCGGGCAAGACCGAGGTGTACCTGCGGGTGGCCGAGGCCGCGGCGGGGCGAGGGCTTTCGAGTCTCATCCTGGTGCCGGAGATCGGCCTCACCCCGGCGTTGGCCGGACAGCTGGCAACGCGCTTCGGCGAGCGGGTGGCGGTGCTGCACTCCTCCCTGGCCGACGGGGAGCGATTCGCCGCCTGGCAAAGGGTGCGCCGCGGCCAGGTGGACGTGGTTGCCGGCCCGCGCTCGGCCATCTGGGCGCCCATCGGCAACCTCGGCCTCATCGTCGTGGACGAGGAGCAGGACAGCTCCTACAAGCAGGATGAGGAGCCGCGCTACAACGCCCGCGATCTGGCCCTGGTGCTCGGGCAACGCCTGAGGCTGCCGGTGCTGCTGGCGTCCGCCACCCCCTCCCTGGAGAGCTACTGGCTGGCCCGGCGGGGGCGCGTGGCCCTGGAGATCCTGCACGAGCGGGTGGGCGGGGGCGAGCTGCCCGAGGTGGAAATCGTCGACCTGCGGGGTCAGGAGGGAGAGCCGGGCGAGCACGGGAGGGTGTGGGTGTCGGCCCGGCTGCGCATGCTGCTCCAGGAGACGCTGGCGCGGGGCGAGCAGGCGATCATCCTGGTCAATCGGCGCGGCTGGGCGCCGGTGCTGCTGTGTCGCCAGTGCGGCCACCAGGTGACGTGCCGCGACTGCTCCATCCCCTTGACCGTCCACCGCCGATCGCCGGCGCTGCTGTGCCACTACTGCGGCTACACCATTCCACCTCCGTCCAGGTGCCCTCGCTGCGGCGGTGCGGTGCTGCAGGACATGGGCGCGGGGACCGAGAAGGTGGCGGCGATCCTGCGCACCCTCTTTCCCGAAGTGACCGTGGACATCCTCGATCGCGACACGGCGCGCTCCCCGGCCCAGCTGCTCGCCACTCTGGAGCGCTTCGCGGCCGGCGGCACCCACGTGCTGGTGGGCACCCAGATGGTCTCCAAGGGGCACCACTTTCCCCGCGTCACCCTGACGGCCGTGATCAACGCCGACAACCTCCTGGGCTTCGCCGACTTTCGCGGCGCGGAGAGGTGCTTCCAGCTGCTCACCCAGGCGGCTGGACGGGCCGGCCGCGGGGAGCGGCCCGGGCGGGTCGTCATCCAGAGCTACCAGCCCGACCACCACGCCGTGCGTGCCGCGGCGACCCACGACACCGAGGGCTTCCTGACCGCCGAACTGCGGTACCGCCAGGCGTTTCGCTACCCGCCGATCACCCGCCTGGCGGTGGTGCGCTTCGAGGCAGCGGTCGAGGCGGTGGCCCACGACGCCGCAGCGGCGGCCGCCGACGCTCTGGCGCCGGGAGTCGAGGGGGTGCGGATGCTGGGGCCGGTGCCGGCGCCACTGCAACGGCTGCGCGGTCGCTTCCGCGTGCAACTGCTGCTCGTCAGTGCCGGCCGGACGGCGCTGCGGGAGGCACTGGGCCGCGTGGCCGCCGTGCCGGTGCCCCGCGGGGTGCGCCGGGTGGTAGACGTGGACCCACAGACCACCGTGTAGGCGGTCTCTGAGCCGTCAGCCTCAAACCTTTTGCCCCCGGCATGCGTTGAATGAGGGTATGAGGGCGGCGGTCGCCCGGAGGGAACTCGTGAAGAGCTCTGGAAGTCGGACGCACCGCACCCGAGGAGCAGAGGCAGGAGGTGCTGTCCCGGGTTCGAGGGTGGCCCGCGCAGGGCGTGAGGAGGTCATCGTGTATCTGCTCATCGGTAGTGTGCTGGCAGCTTCCCTGGTGGCCGGGCCGGTGGTGGCCGGCACGCGGGTTTCCGAGTCCAGGCCCGCCTCCGCCACCGGTGCCGTGGAGGTGGTCAACGTCTCCGGCTCGGTCACCGTCATCGGGTGGGATCGGGAGGAGGTCGAGGTCCAGGGAGAGCTGGGAAAGGGAGCGGAACGGCTGCATTTCGAGGCGGGTCCTGAGCGCACCACCGTGCGCGTGGTCCTGCCGCGCAACTGCCGCTCCTGCGAGGGGTCGGACCTCACCGTCAGGGTGCCCCGGAGAAGCGCCCTGGAGGTGGACGCCGTATCGGCCACCATCGTCGTGCAGGACGTCCAGGGCGTCTGCACCCTGAAATCGGTCAGCGGCGACGTGCAGGTGAGCGGGGACGCGCGCCGGGTGGAGGCCCGCTCGGTCAGCGGTGAGGTGCGCCTGCGTGTCATGGGCGGCTGCGTCCGCGCCAGGTCGGTGAGTGGCAACGTCGCGATCGATGGGGCCGAAGGTAGTGTGGAAGCCTCGAGTGTCAGTGGAAGTATCGAGGTGAAAGGGAACGCCCTTGCTCGCGCCGAGCTTTCCACCACCTCGGGTTCCATCCAGCTGGACGGGAGCCTGGTGGCGGGGGGAAAGGTGGAAGCCAAGTCGGTGAGCGGAGACATCGTCGTGGCGTTGCCCGGCGATACCGTGGCGGACTTCGAAGTGACCACATTTTCCGGTGGCATTCGCAACGGCTTCGGGTACGAGGCCCGGCGGGTCAGCAAGTATACCTCCGAGAAGGAGCTCACTTTTTCCACCGGCAGCGGCGGTGCCCGAGTCGCTCTGCAGAGCTTTTCCGGCAACGTGGTACTCCGGAAGCGCTGACCTGCTGATTCCCATGAAGGCCGAGCGGCCCATGGGAGTGATCCGTCGCGTTTCGCGATTCTTTTGGTCAGCTTTGGTATGCCATTGGCGGCTTCCTTGTTCTATCTCGCCGGCGCAGCTCCGGAGAAGCTCCGGACGCTCGTTTCATTCTTGTTTGGTCGGGTCCCACCCGGTGGGCAACTTGACAGCGACCGCCCCCGGGCGCTGCGCGCGCTTCGAGAACACCACGAGGCCACGCCGCCCGGGAGACGCGGACACCGATGCGGATACGGACACAGGCACTGACACGGTCACCGACACGGTCACGGCCACGGCCACGGACACGGGCACGGTCACGGACACCGACACGGGCACCGACACGGGCACGGTGACGGACACCGGGGAAGGCCAGTGGCGCTGCGCCGCGGTTGCCGCCCCGGCTCGGACGTTGTACCCTCCTTCACAAGGGCGGTGCCCCCCCACTCTCGCCGCCCCGGGGAGGCGGCCATGCCGCTGGATGTGGTGCTGCTGGCCCGACTGCAGTTTGCCTTCACGGTGATGTTCCACTACCTGTTCCCCCCCCTGACCATCGGGCTGGGAGTGCTGATGGTGGCCATGGAGTGGCGGTACCTGCGCACCCGCGACCCCCTCTACGAGTCCATGGCCCGCTTCTGGACCAAGATCTTCGCGGTCAACTTCGCCCTCGGGGTGGCCTCGGGGATCGTCATGGAGTTCCAGTTCGGCACCAACTGGGCGACCTACTCCCGCTTCGTGGGGGACGTCTTCGGCTCGGCCTTGGCCGCCGAGGGGATCTTCGCCTTCTTCCTGGAGTCGGGCTTTCTGGCGGTGGTGGTGTTCGGGTGGGACCGGGTGTCCCCGCGCATGCACTTCTTCGCCACGGTGATGGTGTCACTGGGGTCCATCTTTTCCGCCATCTGGATCGTGGTGGCCAACTCCTGGCAGCAGACCCCGGCGGGGTTCCACATCGTCGGCGAGGGGCTGGAGGCCCGCGCCGAGATCACCGACTTCTGGGCCATGGTGTTCAACCCTTCCTCCATGCACCGGCTCATCCACGTGCTCATCGGTGCCTTCATCCTGGGGGCCTTCTTCGTGCTCAGCGTGTCGTCGTATTACCTCCTCAAGGGACGCCACGAGGAGTTTGCCCGCCGCTCCTTCCGTTTCGCCCTGGTGCTGGGCCTGGCGGCTTCCCTGGCGGCGCCCATCTCGGGGCATTTCCAGGCGGACACGGTGGCCCGCACCCAGCCCGCCAAGCTGGCCGCCTTCGAGGGGCACTTCCAGAGCGGGCCGGCGGACCTGTACCTGTTGGGGGTGCCCGACGTGGAGTCCGGCACGGTCCGGGCCGGAGTGGCGGTGCCGGGCCTGCTGAGCCTGCTGGTGCACGGCCGCGCCGACGCGCCCGTGCCGGGCCTGGACGCCTTCCCCCGGGAGGACTGGCCGCCGGTGGGACTGAGCTTCCAGACCTACCACCTGATGGTGGCCCTGGGGGGGTTCTTCCTGGCGGTGACGGCCTACGCCGCCTGGCGGCTGCGGCGGGGGACGCTGTGGAGGGCGCGGTGGCTGCTGTGGACCTTCGTCTTTGCAGTGGGGGGAGCCTTCGTGGCCAACCAGGCGGGGTGGGTGGCCGCCGAGGTGGGGCGACAACCCTGGGTGGTGTACGGCCTGCTGCGCACCTCCGACGGCATCTCCAAGGCGGTGCAGGCGGGCCAGGTTGCCACCTCCATCGTCATGTTCCTGTTGATTTACACCCTGCTCTTCGCGGTGTGGGTGTTCGTGCTCAACGACAAGATCCAGCACGGCCCGGAGATGCCCCCGCCCCGGGGGGAGGGAGCCGGTCGCCGGGGCCTTCTGGAGGCGGCGGGCAGCCTGGCCGCCCACGGGGAGGCCTCCCTCACCGCCCCGGAAAGGAGGAGCTAGTCCATGGACCTCAACCTGCTGTGGTTCGGCCTGCTGGGGGTGCTCCTCACCGGCTACGCCATCCTGGACGGCTTCGACCTGGGGGTGGGGATCCTGCACCTGTCCGTCAAGGACGACACCGAGCGGCGTATCCTCATGAACTCCATCGGCCCCCTGTGGGACGGCAACGAGGTGTGGCTGGTGACCTTCGGGGGCGCGCTCTTCGCCGCCTTCCCCCACGCCTACGCCACCGCCTTTTCCGGCTTTTATCTGCCCTTCATGCTGCTGCTCTTCGCCCTCATCTTTCGCGCCGTGTCCATGGAGTTCCGCTCCAAGCGGCCCTCGCCGGCCTGGCGGCGCTTCTGGGACGGCGCCTTTTTCGCCGCCTCCCTGCTGGCCACCTTCCTGTTCGGGGTGGCGGTGGGCAACTCCATGCAGGGGATGCCCATCGGCCCGGACAAGGAGTTTGCCGGCACGGTGCTGGACCTGTTGCGCCCCTACCCGCTGCTGGTGGGGGTCTTCGCCGTGGCCACCTTCGCCATGCACGGGTCCATCTACCTGTACCTCAAGACCGAGGGAGAGCTGCAGCAGCGGGTGCACGGCTGGATGTGGCGCACCTTCGGGATCTTCCTGGTGCTCTACATGTTCGTGACTGTGGTCACGCTCGCCACGCAGCGAGCGGCGATCCGCAACTTCGAGCAGTTGCCCTGGGCGTGGGGGGTGGTGTTCCTGTCCATCCTGGCCATCGCCAACATCCCCCGGGCCATCTATCAGAACCGCCCCTTCTACGCCTTCGTCTCCTCCTCCTCCACCATTGCGGCGCTGGTGTTCCTCTTCGGGGTGGCGCTCTTCCCCAACCTCATCGTCTCCAGCCTCGACGAGGCGTGGAGCCTGACCATCTACAACGCCGCCTCCTCCCAGAAGACTCTGGGCATCATGGCGGTCATCGCCGCCGTCGGCATGCCCTTCGTGGCCGCCTACACCGGCGTCATTTACTGGGTGTTCCGGGGCAAGGTGAAGCTGGGGTCGTTCTCATACTAGGAGGAGTGACGCCGCTCGCCCGAGCCCGGGAGAACGCTCGCCAGCACGGCGAAACCCGGCCTCGCAACGGAAGCCAAGCGCGGTTCTCGGGCCGAGGCGCCAGTGTCGGCGTGGGACGATGCCTCTCGCCCCGGCAAATCCTGCAGTCGGGAGAGACCTCAGAACATAAGGTAGTATCCGCAAACCCCGTGCCCCACCCGTGCACTTCGACGCTGAAGTCCGCCGGTTTCCGCACCTTCCGCTACTCCTTTGCCGCCTACCGTGTCATAACGGTGACCAGACTCGAACCGGCTGGGATGTTGTCCGGAACGCCGGCGCTCCAACGGTCGCGATCCCGGCCCCCGCTCCCAACCCCGGCCTCGTCGGCGTTCGCATCGCGAGAGACATGCGATAGCATGGCACCGTGGCAACCCGCCTGCTACTCCGGCGCATCGGGGGCAGTGGGGGATCGCCGTGCATGCGCCGGCCTTTCCCCTCGACCGCGCATCCCGGCGCGACGCAGGTAGCGGCAGGGGAGCCCGGCGCCTCGCCTGTCTGGCCAATGCGAGTCAAGCAGCCTCTGAGCCACACATGAAGCTGCCGAGCGTCGACCAAGCCGTCGTCGATGAGGCCAAAGTTCGCGACTATCTTCTCTCGCCGGAGCATCCGGTCGGTCGTTTCAAAGCCGCGTTCTTCGGCAGCCTGGGTTATTCCAGAGACCATTGGCACCGGCTGAGGCGGGATCTGCTCCTGCTCGGGCAGTCCGGAACAGCGGAGCAAGGCCAGAGGAGTGCCTTCGGGCAGAAGTGCGAAGTCCGTGGTATCCTCGAAGGACCTTCGGGAGGCCGAGCCGAGGTGGTGACCATCTGGATCGTTTTGAGCGGCGAAGAGTTTCCGCGATTCGTGACCGCATTCCCTCGGGGGGCGCGATGAAGTTCAAAGAACTGGACACTGTGGTTCTTGAGCGGGACCTCCCGGAGCAGGGCCTCCGGCGCGGCGATCTCGGGGCTGTGGTCCAAGTGTATGGTTCTGAGGTGCTTGAGGTGGAGTTCGTGACCGCTTCGGGCCGCACTCAGGCGTTGGCGACCCTCACGGTAGGCGACGTACGCGCGGTCAGCGATGATGATCTCGTTTCGGTGCGCCCGCTCAAGCGCGGCGCTGCCTGACCCGGCGACGAAGCGGGGCGGCCCCTGACCGCTGCACCGATCCAGGGGGATGTCGGGGCCGCGGTGGTCGAGGTGGAGGCCCAAGGTCGGCCAGCCGGTGCACGGGCTGGTACCCCTGCCCAGCCACCTGCTCGAGCGCGGCCACGACACTCGGACCGTCGAGGAACCCGGGGGACGCCGACGTCCTGACGGTCGCGATGCCGGCCAGCGCTTCGCGACCCCGGCTCCGTCGGCGTTCGCAGTGGCCTGGACGTGCGCTAGGATTGTGCCGTGGGGACCCGAGTGCCACGTAGCTGCAGGCCGGAAGAGAAAGGGCTCTCGCCCCGGCGAGCGCGGTGTTTCCACAGTTTGGTGGGTGGCCACCACGTGCGGACAGGGGGGAGTGACTTCGACTGCGCAGCGGTCCGGCGAAGGGCAGCTCTCCAGTCCGGCGCCCGGCAGAGGAGGAGGGGCCGGTACGCATGCCCCTGACTTTCGCGTGGGATCCGAAAAAGGCGGCCGCCAACCTGAAGAAACACGGAGTCTCGTTCGAGGAGGCCGCTACGGCGTTCGCAGATCCGCTTTCACTGACCATCTCCGACCCTGATCATTCGGAAGCCGAGGAACGCTTGATACTCGTCGGTCTTTCCTTCTTTTCGCGGTTGGTGGTTGTCGTGCACACGGAAGTTGGTGAGACCATACGAATCATCAGTGCGCGGCCGGCAACGCAGCAGGAGAGAAAGAATTATGAGGAAACGTAGAGACCCGCCGAGGGAAGAAACGATGCGCGAGGAGTACGACTTCTCGGGAGGAGTCCGGGGCAGGTACGCCGCGCGTTTCGCCAGCGGCAGCAACGTCGTGGTTCTGGACCCCGACATTGCCATGGCCTTTCCGGACTCCAGGGCCGTCAACGATGCCCTGCGAGCTCTCAAAGAAATCGCTGAACGGCAGGCGTCAAAGCCGGCTCGGTAGCAAGCATCGCGCCGTGCAGGCGGCCTGATAGCGGCGGCGGGGGTCAGGGGTCGGCCCAGCGGACCACCAGGGTGGGGCGGCCAGAGGTGTTCCAGTCGCCGGTGTCGGAGGAGACGAAGTACTTGCCGGTGTGGTAGTCGGAGTCGGCGGAGT
>JABRVY010000074.1:0-5179 GCA_039961755.1 Acidobacteriota bacterium
CCCTGACGGTAGGCACGGTTTACCACGGCCGAAACGGTGTCTGTGTCCGTGTCCGCGCCCGTGCCCGTGTCCGTGGCGGTGTCGGTGCCGCCCGGGCGGCGTGGCCTCGTGGTGTTCGGCTGTGCGGGTAGCGCCAGGGGGCGGTCGCTGTCAAGGGCGAGCCGCCCTGCGGGCGGTCGCCTGCGGCGCCCCTTCTGACAGCGCCCGTCCCGGGCGCACTTGGGGTGAGCATGAACACCACTCGGACCACGCCGCCCCCGTCGACCCCGAAGCACTCGCTCACCGCCCACGAGCCGGCCCTCGAGGCCGCCGGCACCGCCGCCGCCCTGGCGCTCGGGTTGCCGGTCCCGCTCAGGACCCTGGCGGATCAGCTCGTCCGCTCCGCCTCCTCGGTGCCAGGCAGCCTCGCCGAAGGGGCCGGACGGCAAGGGCGGGACCGTCTCCACCACTGGCGCATCGCCTACGCGTCGGCGCTGGAGGCCGACAGCCACCCGCGGCTGTTGCGGGGGACCGGCGCGGTGAACGGCCCGGCAGCGCGCCGCGCCCTCGAGCTCTTCGACCGCGTGCGGGCGCTGACCTGGAGGCTGATCCACCCGCGACGGTGACGGTGAGGGTGCGCGTGTCCGTGCCCCTGGGTGCTCGGGCCTCCGGCCCGCTCTCACGGTCGGTGCGATTTGCCTCGGCCGGCCCGGTGACCGTGCCCGTGACGGTGGAGGTGGCCGAGTCCGTGACGGTGTCGGTGTCCGTGTCGGTGCCCGCGACCGTGTCCGTGACCGTGTCGGTGTCCGTGACCCGGGAGGGCGGGCGCCGACCCGCGCGGGTCGATGCCCCGGTTCCGCCCCCCTCGGCCGGCGCATGGCGCGACGCGGTCAGAGGATGAGCATGGCGTCGCCGTAGGAATAGAAGCGAAAGCCGCTGGCCAGGGCGGTGCCGTAGGTCTCCAGCACCCGGTCTCGCCCGGCCAGCGCCGACACCAGCATGAGCAGGGTGGAGCGGGGCAGGTGAAAGTTGGTGAGCAGCGCGCCGGTGGCACGAAAACGATAGCCGGGGAGGATGTACAGGTCGGCACGACCGGAGCCCGCCCTTACCCGACCGCCACCCACTGTCACCGCATATTCGACCGTGCGGCAGGAGGTGGTCCCCACGCAGACCAGCCGCCGGCCGAGGGCGAGGGCGCGGTTGATGGCGTGCGCCGCTGCGTGGGATATCTCGTAGTCCTCGCTGTCCAGCTGGTGCTGGGTCGGGTCCTCCACCCCCACCGGCTTGAAGGTGCCGGGGCCTACGTGCAAGGTCAGGCGGCACAGCTCCAGCCCGCGCGCTGCACAGGCGGCTAGCAGTTCGTGGGTGAAGTGCAGGCCGGCGGTGGGCGCCGCGACGGCTCGCCCATGGCGGGCGTACACCGTCTGATACCGCTGCCGGTCAGCTTCGCCGATGCCCTGGGAACGGCGGATATATGGCGGCAAGGGTACCTCTCCCACCTCCTCCAGAGTTGCAGCCCGCAGTGGCGGCTCGAAGGCCACCCGAAAGCGCCCGGCACCCAGGCGCTCCAACGGGATGGCCACGCCCCGCTTCAGCGCCAGGCGCATCCCCACCCGCAGTCGCCGGGAGGGGCGGGCCATGACCTCCCATGCGCTGCCAGCGAGCGGGCGCACCAGCAGCAACTCCGCCTCCCCTCCGCCGGGCCGACGGGCCGGCAGGCGCGCCGGGATCACCCGCACCTCGTTGAGCACCAGGAGATCGCCCGGAGCCAGCAGAGCCGGCAGTTCGCTCACCCGCGCCGACCGCGCCCCACTCTCCCGGCGATCCAGCACCAGCAGCCGGGAGGTTCCCCGCGGCCGGGCCACCTGGGCCACCTTGTCCGACGGCAGGGAGTAGTCGAAATCGGCAGTCCGCACCGCGAGAGACGGTACCACCACACCCGCTCTCCCGGCCAGCCGACCGGATGATTCAAGCCCCCGTACAGAAATCCAAAATCTCGTACGACCCCTTGGCCATGGAATTCGACTGGCCCCCACACCCTGGCACCCATCTTGCTGTCCTTCATCCCCGGTACATGAGGCGAGCGTGAAGGCACTGTCCACCATACCCGTGCATGGCCACAAAAACCCATCTCTCACCATGAGTTGGAGAGCACGGAATAGCGCGCACGTACCCCGCCACGGCAGCCAGGCGTGCAGGTTTCTGGACGTGGTACGATACATCATGCGGTGTGATGCTGGGATTTCCAGCGTCGCAGTTCTGGCCATGAACCCCAGATCCGCGATGGCGCCCGCCCGAAAGGCGGGCTCAGCGCCCCGCGGGAAAGGAGGACAAACCAGCAAGGCGGTGATCTTGAGAAGCTTTCGAGGAACACACCCACACCAACCCAAAGGAGGAGGACGAATGAGGAAAGTAGCGCTTCTGTTTGTCGCCGTCGCCCTGGTTGCCATGCCGGCGATGGCGCAGGTGCAGTACGGTTCGGTCAGCGGCACAGTGGTGGACAATCAGGGCCAGCCGCTGCCGGGGGTGGTGGTCACCCTCTCCGGTCCGACCATGCAGGGCAGCCGCACGGCCGTCACCGACACCGCCGGCAAGTTCCGCTTCATGCCGGTGCCTCCGGGCTCCGACTACTCCCTGAAGCTGGAGCTGGCGGGCTTCAACACCGTTGAGAAGACCGGCATCACCGTCAACCTGGGCCGTGACACCGCCATCCTGGGCGAGATGACCCTGTCGGAGTTCGCGGAAACCGTCACCGTCACCGCCGACCGGGTAGTGGTGGACACCACCAAGTCGACCGTGGACACCACGGTGGACTGGGAGTTCATGGACAACCTGCCGGTCAACCGTAACTTCCAGACCATCATGCAGCTCGCCCCCTCGGTGCGGCCGGGGAACAACCCGTTCGTGGCCGGCGGCTCCAACTCGTCCAACGTCTACATGATCGACGGCGTGGACACCGGCGACCCGCGCACCCAGACCTGGGGCACGGCATTGAACTTCGACGCCATCGCCGAAATCCAGCTGCAGACGGCGGCCTTCCAGGCGGAGTACGGGCGCGCCACCGGCGGCATCCTGAACCTCGTCACCAAGTCGGGCGGCAACAACTTCTCCTTCACCGGTCGGTACGTGAAGCAGGACGCGGATTACTCGGCCAAGCGCGGCATCGACAAGGAGACCGGACGGCCCAAGACCGGCGGCGGCGCCACCGACGAGGCGCGGCCCATCGCCACCCTGGGCGGTCCGATCCTGAAGGACGCGCTGTGGTTTTACACCACCTACGAGGAGCGCGACAACAGCCGCGGCTACTCCCGCTACATGACCCTGCAGGACCGCATCGACGGCAAGCTCACCCAGGGGCGCACCTCGTACAAGGGGCACTACATCTCCGGCAAGCTCACCTGGCAGGTCAACCCCAGCCACAGCGTCATCGCCCACTACAACGAGGACCCCATCGAACTGCGCCCGCTCCGCGGCGGGTGGTACGGCGCGGGGTATGCGCCATCGGCGGAGCAGTACCAGTTCCAGGGCGGCAACAACTCCTCCCTGCAGTGGACCGGCGTGCTGTCGCCGTCCTTCTTCATGGAGGCCAAGTACCAGCTCCACAAGCAGGAACTCAACGTTGCCCCGGACACCGAGTTCTGGAACCAGATCCCCTACCGCACCAACACCACCTACGGGTACAACTTCGGCGGGCCCTACTCCCACTATCAGTCCAAGCGCGATCGTGATGGCCTGCTGCTCACCGGCAACTACTACCTGGATGCCGGTGCCAGCTCCCACCAGTTCAAGGCCGGCATCGAGTACCTGGGCCTCAAGCCCAAGACCGGTACCGTGTACAACTCCCAGGGATACTACCGGGAGCGGGTGGTGAGCGGGGTCATCACCCCCCTCGACTACTTCACCTGGACCAACCAGTCCGGCGCCACCAAGAAGCCCCAGGACTACTACGCCCTCTACATCCAGGACCAGTGGCGCATGGGCAAGCTGACGCTGAACCTGGGCATTCGCGCCGAGCAGCACGAGGTCTTCAACAACCGCAACAAGTCGATCCTGAAGTTCTCCTTCGGCGACACCGTGGCGCCGCGCCTGGGCTTTGCCTATGACCTCAACGGCGATGTCATCCGCGGCTCGGTGGGTCGCTTCTACGAGATGCCCTCCAACTACATCTCCGACTACTTCACCGAGACTCCGGGCCAGAACGTGTACTCCCGCTACCTGTGGAATGGCAGCTGCGCGGTCGACGGCCGCAACCCCTGGGAGTACCCGGCCAGCTGCTGGCGCCTGGGCTACTCCTACGAGCTGGGCTCCAGCGCCGAGCTCGACCCCAAGTTGGACCCTGCCTACATGGATGAGTTCACCCTGGGCTTCGAGAAGCGACTGTCCAACCTCTACGCCGCCGGCATCAACTTTGTTTTCCGCAAGCAGGACGACATCATCGACTGGTACGACCCCGAGGCCAGCGGCTACTACTACATCACCAATCCGGTTCGCCAGGCGCGTGCCGACGGCTACGACATCCCCAACAAGTACATGGAGTACCAGGCGATGACCCTGGAGCTGCGCAAGCGCTTCGGGCCCGACGGCTTCCAGTTCCTGGCCAACTTCACCTACGCCTTCAAGGACGACACCTGGTCCGCCAGCTGGCGGTCGGTGGGTCCCTGGGTCTTCACCATCCCCGAGGCCATGGACAAGAACTGGTACGGCCGCACCAACTCCAAGAAGCTGTTCAAGGTGGCTGGATCCTACACCTTCCCGTGGAAGATGGTGGTGGGGATCAACGGCTACTGGGACGAGGGGAACCTCTACACCGCCACGACGCCCGGTGTCTACGGGTCCATCCCCCTCGAGAAGCGCGGCTCCTCGAAGGTCGGCAGCAACTGGGAGTCCGACTTCTACCTGGAACAGCCGTTCAAGGTCGGACCCGTCACCCTGGCGGGCTACTTCAACGTCTTCAACATGTTCAACAACCAGCAGGTGACCGGGCGGGGTAGCAACTCGGCAACGCCCAGCACCTTCCGCCTCCCCACCGCGTGGCAGTCGCCGCGCTCGGTGCAGTGGGGCATCAAGATCGAGTACTGACGCCTGTTTCTCGTCGTGGTTTCGACCCGGGGGCGCCTGCGTCCCCGGGTTTCTTCTTGTTTTCGAGGGAGAGCCCCCCCGTCCAGCGGGCGGCCTTCATACCCCCCCATGCCTCCCCGAC
>JABRVY010000075.1:0-3535 GCA_039961755.1 Acidobacteriota bacterium
AGGCAGTGACGATCCGCTGCCAGACAACGCTGCCGTCGGGGCGAAAGCGCAGCAGGCGGGGGAGGTAGCGGTTCGCCGCCACGCACTCGCCCCCTGCCGCCAGCAGCACCCAGGAGTCGTAGTGGGGGGCGAGTGCGTGGCGGCGAACCGCTACCTCCCCCGCCTGCTGCGCTTTCGCCCCGACGGCAGCGTTGTCTGGCAGCGGATCGTCACTGCCTCCGGCGTCGACCGGCTGGAGGCCTCCCGCCGACGGGCGCTGAGCAACCTGCGGCAGGACTGCGGCAGCGGTTGCATCGACGCGGAGCTGGTGGAGTTCGCCACCGCCGGGCAGGGATTCGCCGACGGCGGTTTCGTCCTCAACTACTCCCGCCGCCACCGCCTGGACTGGTTCGGCCCCGACGGCACCTGGCGCGGGTCCTCCCGTCTGGACCTGCCGCCGGATTCCTCACCCCAACCGCTGGGGCTGGGCTTTGTGGGGGAGGAGTTGTTCCTCGCCACCGCCGGCCAGGTCCTCCGTCTGCAACCGGCATCGGGCAAGGAGGGCCGAGTGGTGGACGAGCGAGGCGAGGGGGTGGTCGGTGCCAGGGTCCGTCTCGTCGGCGCCAACGGCGGCGAGATATCCCTGACCACCGGTGGGGAGGGCCGCTTCGCTCCCCCCGCCGAGTGGGTACCTGCCACCGTCGTGGTGGAGGTGACGGCGGAGGGGTTCGTGCCCCTCCGCCGCACCGGTATCCTGCAGGACCTGTTGAGCGACGACCTCGTGCTGGAGCGGCAACCCCAGGTTTGCTTTCGTGTCACCGACCGCAGTTCCGGCCGCCCCGTGGGAGAATTCTCGGCTCAGCTGCGGCACCGCCGCGACGAGGCGGACAGGGCGGCGTTGACCCCGGGTTCTGCCATGCGGCGGTTTACCTCCCCGGACGGGCGCGCCTGTCTCGCCAGCACGTTGCCTCCCCCGCTGGAGCTCGTCGTGTCGGCAGCCGGTTTCGCCTCCCGCCGGATTCGCGTCGCCGGTAGCGACGAGCTGGAGATTGCCCTCACCCCGGAAGCGCGCCTTTCCTTGAGAGTTCGTACCCCACAGGGTGACCCGGTGGCGGACGCCAGCGTCTCCCTGTACCCGGAGGCGGCGGCCGCCCAGCCCGTTCGAATCGGGGATGTGGCGGGGAGCACCGATCCTGCCGGGGGCTGGCAGGTGACCGGATTGGAGGCTGGGCGTTACCTGCTGGAGATCAGCCCCCACCACCACCCGAAGCGAAACGAGATGATCGCCCTGAAGGAAGGGGACAACCAGCTGGAAGTCCAGGTCGGGGCGGGAACAGAGATCACTTTCGTGGTGATGGATGCCGAGGAACGGGCCGCCGAGGGCGTCAAGGTCGCCGTACTCCCGCTGGATGCCGCAGGGTCGGCCGAGTGGCTCGACTGCCAGACCGATCACACCGGTCGCTGCCGCGTGGCGGGACTCGCCGAAGGTGTTGCCCGGGCGGTGGTCGAGGTGCCGGACGGCCGCCAGCTCGAGCGGCAGCTGACGGTGAGTGGCGAGCGCATGCAGGTGGAGATTCGTCTCCCGGGAGGCGGCCGGGTCGAGGGACGGCTGCGGGGTGTCGAGCACTACGCCGGCGTGCCCCTCGAGGTGGTGGCCGCGCAGGCTGAGTGGACGGCCTGGGTGGGAGCGGAGAGCGACGGAAGCTTCGCAATCAACGGCGTCCCCCCGGGGAGGGTGCTCTTTCGCGTCACCGGCGGCGATCAATCGCCCGCCGCCCTGGTGCAGGCCGCCCGCGAGGTGGGGGAAGGGGTGACCTTCGTTGAACTCCAGCTCCCCCAACCGCTCCGGGTTTCCGGCGTGGTGCGGCGAGGGGGGCGAGGATGCGGCGCATGCCAGCTGCTGTTTGCGCCCGCAGCCAACCCCCGCAGTCGAGTGGCCGCGGCGTGCGGACCCAGCGGGAGCTACCGCGCGTACCTGCCCTCGGGGGGCGACTACGCCGTGACCATCAGCGATGCCGATAGCGGCGAACGCTGGGTCCGCACCCTGGCCGTACACCGGGACACCACCTGGGACGTGGACCTGGAGGGAGCCACGGTCGAGGGAATCGTGGTGGATGGAGGCAGTCAGACGCCGGTGGTTTCTGCCCTCGTCCGCCTCCTGGGGGCGGGGGGAGTGGTGCTGGGGGAGCAACTCAGCCGTGACGACGGCTCCTTTCGGTTTTCCGCCCTGGGGCCGGGCCAGCTCCGCCTGGTGGCCGAGGCGGAAGGTCGGCTTGCCGAGCGCCACGTGAACGTGAGGGGGGGCGTCCACCACGAAATTCTGGAGCTGGCGCCGGGACCGCGGCTGCGCCTGCGCCTGCTGGCCGGGCAGGCGGGGCGGGCGATTGTCGGTGTGGTACGGGGCTCGATCATCGACCCCCGAGGCGAGTGGCGCCCCTTCGAGATGTTGGCCACGGCGGAGGGGGAGCTGGCCATTCCCGCCGCCCACGCCGGGGAACACACGGTCGTGGTCCACGTCCCGCCGCTGGCCGTGGCGACCGTTCACGTCTCTCCCGGGGGCCAGCCTACCGCGGTCCTCCTCTGGCCACCGGCCGTGGTCCAGGTCGAGGGGGCGGGCAGTGAGACGATGCAGGTGCAGTTCCTTTCTCCCAGCGGGCGCCCCCTCGCGCTCACGGCGAGCCCCCCCAGCTTCGCCGCCACCGGGAGGGGAGTGGTACGCGCCCAGATCCCGCCGGGGACCACCACCGCGGTGGTGGAACTCCCGGACAGGCGGGTGGTCCAGCGCTTTCCACTCACGCTCCTCCCCGAGGAGCAACGCGTGCTGGCCCTGCCCCGCTGACGCCGTCCCCCCGGCCAGCGGCGCTCGACCGGCGCCGGCGTTGACGTCACCCTCTCCCCGGTGTTGCTGCGCGAGGGATGCCCTGCCCTGGGGCCCGCCACTCCCCGTCCGGCTTGCTAGAATCGCGGGGCGCGGCTTGCGCTGCGGATTCTTCAAGGAGATAGAGCCCATGGCGTCGTTCGACCTCATCGTGATCGGTTCGGGCCCCGGCGGGTACGTGGCGGCCATCCGGGCCGCCCAGCTGGGGCTGTCCACCTGTGTGGTGGAAAAGGACCCCTTTCTAGGGGGCACCTGCCTGCACCGGGGGTGCATTCCCACCAAGGCGTTGCTGCACACCGCCGACGTCCTGCAGCAGGCGCGGGAGGGGGCCAAGGTGGGGGTGGTGTGCGGCGAGGTATCCCTGGACCTCAAGGCCGCCCACGCCCACAAGCGCAAGGTGGTGACGAAGAACGCCAAGGGGATCGAATTCCTGTTCCGCAAGAACAAGGTCACCTGGGTGCAGGGAGTAGGTTCCCTGCAGGGTGGCGGTCGGGTGGAGGTGGCCAAGGCCGACGGCAGCCGCGACACCCTCTCGGCCCGCTTCATCCTGCTGGCCACCGGCTCCCGCTGCGGCGACCTGCCCCACATCCACGCCGACGGCGAGCGCATCATCAACTCCGACCATGCCCTAGAGCTGGAGCAGGTGCCAGTCTCCCTGCTGGTGCTGGGGGCCGGGGC
>JABRVY010000076.1:0-17421 GCA_039961755.1 Acidobacteriota bacterium
CACGTGAGCCCCGCCACCCCGGCGGCGGCATCGCCCAGCGCCAGCACCCCCCAGGCGAAGGCGACGACCTCCAGCCGCTGGCGAAATACCGCGACCAGCAGCAGCACCACCGCCGGATAGAGCAACACCCCGCGATCGGAGGCGCCGGCCCGCTCGCTCGCCATCCGGTGTCCCACCAGCCGCGGCAACACCTGCCAGTTGAACAGCAACGCCGCCGCCGCGCAGGCCGCCGCCAGGGGCCAGGACAGCCACGCCAGCGGCAGGGCGAAGACCCCCATGGCGGCGTGCACCCCCTTGCGGGCCGCCTCACCCGGGGGGAGGGGCAACGGCCCCGGCCACTCCGCCTCGCCGCCCCCGGCGGGCCCTCGGGTCAGTGGACCGCGGTGGTTGCGGACGCTCATGCGGGCAGTCGGTGTCGCCAGTACTCCAGGGTATCCAGCAGCGTTTGCCGGAAGGGGATGGTGGGACGCCACCCCACGCGCTCGAAAAACCTGGTGGGATCCCCCACCAGCACCGGTATTTCCGCCGGCCGCAGGCGGGCCGGATCGCACTCCACGTCCACCACGGCGGCGGTGAGGCTGAGCAGTTCATCCAGCACCGCCCGGATGGACCGCCCGTGGCCGGTGCAGACGTTGTACACCGCTCCCGCCTCGCCCCGCTCTCCGGCCAGCCGATAGGCGCGCGCCGCATCGCGCACGTCGATGAAATCCCGGCGCGCTTCCAGGTTGCCCACCAGCAGGCGGGGAGGGCGGAGCTCCCGCTCCACCTCCACGATTTGCCGGGCCAACGACGACACCACGAAGCGCTCCGGCTGCCGGGGGCCGCAGTGGTTGAACAGCCGCAGCCGCACCGTGCGCATCCGGAAGGTATGGAAGTACTGATAGCCGAGAAGATCCACCGCGGCCTTGGAGACCCCGTAGGGCGACACCGGGCGCAGCGGCCGCTCCTCGCCAATCGGCAGCTCCCCCTCCCCCACCACCCCGTAGGGCTCCGCCGAACAGGCCAACACCACGGTGGCGTCCAGATCCAGCTGCCGCACCGCCTCCAGAAGGTGCAACGTCCCCACCGCGTTGGTCTGCAGGATCTCCGCCGGCGTTGCCCACGAACCCGCCACCGAGGAGGACGCCGCCAGGTGGTAGATCACCTCCGGCCGCGCCGCCTGCAGCGCCCGCAGCAGCGACGAAGCGTCCTGCAGGTCCCCCTCCACCAGGCGCAGCAGCGGCTGCAGGGGTTGCAGCTCGGCGGTGGACGATCGCCAGCGCACCAGCCCGAACACCTCCACATCCCCACCACTGGTGAGCAGGTGCTCCGCCAGGTAAGCCCCCGCGAAACCGGTGATGCCGGTGATCAAGACGCGCACGTGGCCATGGTAGCGCGACTGGCCGGATACTGAGGCCGGCGGCGCTACACTGCCGGTGGAGGAAACCCTCGAGGGGTATCTGCGGTGCCCACGTACCCATGCCAGCGACGTCGCCCACGCGCTATCGACCCATGTTGGCCACCGCCCTGGTGGCAGGAGGCCTGATTCTTGTGCTGAGCTTTCTACCCCGGGCGATGCTGTACCCGGCCCCGCGCCTGCCGGTGCCCGAGCCGCCGGTGCCCTGGCACGAGGTGCGCCTGCCCCTGGTCGGGAACGGCCATGTGCACGGGTGGTGGCGGGACAGCGCGGATCCCGGGCCGGTGCTGGTGTTTTTCCACGGCAACGGGGAGAGCCTGGCCACCCTGGGGTGGGGAGGCTTTCTGGACCAGCTGGCCGCCCTCTCCGCCGCCACCCTGGTGCTGGACTACCCCGGCTACGGGCGCTCCCCCGGCCGCCCCGGCGAGGCCGCCCTGCACGCCGCCGCCGACGCCGCCCTGCACTTCGCCCGGGCCGAGGGACGCGGCCGGCCGGTGGTGGTGTGGGGGTGGTCGCTGGGTGCCGCGGTGGCCATCCCCCTCGCCGCCCGGGCGGGCACCGGGGTGGCGGGGCTGGTGGCCGCCAGTCCCTGGACGCGCCTGGAGGACGTCGCCGCCGTGCACTTCCCCCGAATGCTGGTACGCCTGCTGCTGCGGGAGGAGTACGACTCGCTGCGGGCGGCAGCGGCGGTGCGCATCCCGGCGCTGGTGCTGCACGGGCAGCGGGACGGCATCATCCCCGCCGAGCACGGCCGCCGCATCGCCGCCGCCCTCGCCGGCCCCACCCGCCACGTGGAGGTCGCCGGGGTCGGACACAACGACCTCTTGGCTCACCCCACGGCCTGGCGCGAGGTGGCGAGATTCACGGATGAAATTGCTACCCCCCGCTAGAAGGGGGCAAAGCCGGAGGCCTCCCAGAAGTCGGCGCGGACCGAGTTATAGAGCTGCTGCAGGGCGTCGAAGTGCTGTCGCTCCCACTCCGCCAGGAAGGCGTAGAAGTCGCGCACTTCCTTCTCCCTCGCCCCCTCGGCGGCGCGGGTGAAAAAGTTCACGGCGTTGTTCTCCAGCGTCATCCCCACCGACAGCACCCCCACCTCGAACACCGCCCCCGCCGCCTGCTGCCGGAACTTGTCCGAGAACACCGCGTCGGAGAAGGCCTTGAGCTCGGGGGCGCGGCGCTGCACCACGAACGCCGCCAGCCCCTCGGCGTCGAAGTTCTTCATCACCCCTTTCAGGTAGCGCTGGTGCTCCACCTCGTCCCGGGCCAGTTTGGCGAACAGCTCCTGCACCGCCGGCTTGGTGGCGCGCTCGGCGGTCATGGAGTAAAAGGTGTAGCCGTCCACCTCGATCTGGAAGGCCTTCTTCAAGATGTCCAGGATTTCCGCCCGCGCGTCCATGGTCTCCTCCTCTACACCGCCTCGCCCACCAGCGGCTCGGGGCGAACGGCGGCCTCCTCCGCCGGCACGTACTGCAGCGCCCCGGTGGGGCAGAAGGGCACACACCTGGGGGCGCCCCCGCACAGGTCGCACTTGGCCACCCGGTGGTAGGGTTCGTCCCAGATCATGTTGCCGAAGGGGCAGGCAGCCACGCACATGCGGCAGACGATGCAACGCTCGTAGAGCACATCGATGGCACCGGTGGTCTGGTTGCGCACCAGCGCCTGGGTGGGGCAGATGGCGACGCAGGCCGCCTCGTGGCACTGGAAGCACACCACGGGGGTGCCCAGCTCCGGCCCGCGCCGAAAGATGTTGATGCGGGTGGCCGCCGGGCGGCCCTCGCTGCCGTGCCCGAAGGCGCACGCCAGCTCGCACTTGCCGCAGGCGATGCAGCGCTCGACGCTGACCTTGTAGATCATGCTCCCCATCCCCCACCTCCTACCTGACCGCCGGCGCGGCCGCCGGCAGCACCCCCTGCAGCCGCTGGAAGGTGGCCGCCATCTGCTTGCGCTTACAGGCGTCACAGACGGTGAAGTAGTCCTCGCTCACCCCCCCCTGCCCGGCGAAGTGACGGGCCTGCTCCACGGTGATGTGGGCGCGGCCGCAGGCAGGGCAGCGCAGCATCTGGAAGCTCTTGCCCCAGATGGTGCGCGAGGTGGAGGAGGTGGCGTAGGGGATGTAGTCGGTGGGGCAGATCTCCGCGCAGGCCAGGCAGCCGATGCAGTCGGGGGGCGGTTGGTGGTAGGGCGGCGCCACCTCCCGGCCGATGCCGCGGTTGACCGTGGCGATGGCGGACACGCCGATGTGGTCGCACACCCGGGTACAGAGGGCGCAGAGGATGCAATCGGTGGGGTTGGGGTTGGGAGAATACGAGGTCTTCTCGATCCCGTACTCCCGCGCCAGCGTCTGGATGAGGGGAGTTTCCGGGCAGCGGGCGAGGAGCAGGTCCAGCACCACCCGGCGCGTCTCGAGGACGCGCTCGCTGGCGGTGTAGGCGATGATCCCCGCCTTGACCGGGAACTGGCAGGCGATGACCATCTTGCACCAGCCGTCCCAGCCCTCCTCGGTGACGTCCACCACGCACAGCCGGCAGCCGCCGTAGGGCTCGAGCGCCGGGTGGTGGCACAGTGTCGGGATGGCGATCCCCGCCCGCCGGGCGACCTCCAGGAGAAACTCCCCCGAGTGAGCCTGGACGGGTTTGCCGTCGATGGTGAGGGTGACGGGTTTGCCGCTGTTCTCGATGCTCATGCGACCCCCCGGGCGGCCATCTGGTGCTTGGGCAGGAAGCGGATCGCCTGGGTGG
This sequence comes from Acidobacteriota bacterium, assembly GCA_039961755.1. GTDB lineage: Bacteria > Acidobacteriota > Thermoanaerobaculia > Thermoanaerobaculales > Thermoanaerobaculaceae > CALEVZ01. The sequence continues at coordinate 4,135 of JABRVY010000076.1, forward strand.
GGCAGGCGTCGTAGCAGGCCCCGCAGGCGATGCACTTGTCCTGGTGGATGACGTGCAACTCCTTGACCTTACCGGTGATGGCCTCGACCGGGCAGGCCTTGAAGCAGGCGTGGCAGCCGTCGCAGGTCTCTGGCATGATCTCGTAGGTGGTGAGGTCCTTGCAGATCCCGGCCGGGCACTCGCGGCGCTCCACGTGGGCCACGTACTCGTCGCGGAAGTAGCGCAGCGTGGAAATCACCGGATTGGGGGCCGACTTGCCCAGCTCGCACAGGGACCCCAGCTGCATCCCCCGGGACAGCCGCTCGATGCGCTCGATGTCCCCCGGCTTGCCCCGCCCCGCCACCAGGTCATCGAACATGGCCAGCATCTGGTGCAGCCCCTCGCGACACGGCACGCACTTGCCGCACGACTCCTCGGTGAGGAACTTCAGGAAGTAGCGGGCGACGTCCACCATGCAGGTGCGGTCGTCCATGACGATCATGCCGCCGGAGCCCATCATGGAGCCCGCCTCGGTGAGCTTCTCGTAGTCCACCGGCAGGTCCAGCAGCGCCTCGGGCACGCAGCCGCCGGAGGGGCCGCCGGTCTGGACGGCCTTGAAGGGGCGGTCGTTGAGCACCCCGCCGCCGATGTCGTAGATGATCTGGCGCAGGGTCATGCCCATGGGCAGCTCGATGAGGCCGGTGTTCTTGACCTTGCCCACCAGGGAGAAGGCCTTGGTGCCCTTGGACTTGGCCGTCCCCATGGCGGCAAACCAGGCGCCGCCGTGCTCGATGATGGCCCCCACGTCGGCCCAGGTCTCCACGTTGTTGAGCACCGTGGGCAGGTCGTACAGGCCCCGGTCGGTGGCGTGCACGTACTTGGCCCGCGGCTCCCCTACCTTGCCCTCCAGGGAGCGCATCAGCGCCGACGACTCCCCACACACGAAGGCGCCGCCCCCCCGGGAGATGCGGATGTCGAAGGCGAACCCCGACCCCAGGATGTTCTCCCCCAAAAGCCCCGCGTCGCGGGCCTGCTGGATGGCCAGGGTGAGGTTGACCACCGCCAGGGGGTACTCGTCCCGCACGTAGATGATCCCCTCGTGGGCACCGATGGCCCAGCCGCCGATGACCATGCCCTCCAGCACCGAGTGGGGGTCCCCCTCCATGATGGAGCGGTCCTTGAACGCCCCGGGGTCCCCCTCGTCCCCGTTGCACAGGACGAACTTGCGCTCCCCCTTGGCGTTACGACAGGAGCGCCACTTGCGGGCGGTGGAGAAACCGGCACCCCCGCGCCCCCGCAGGCCGGAGATCTCCACCTCCTTGAGCACCTCCTCGGGGGTCATGCCCAGGGCCTTGACCAGCCCCCCGTAGGCGCCGTGGGCGAGGGCGTCCTCGAAATCGGTGGGGTCGATGTGCCCGATGCGCCGCATGGCCACCCGCGTCTGGTGCCTGTAGAAGGGCACCTCCTGGTAGTGCTCGATGCGCTGCCCGCTGGTCGGTTCCTTGTAGAGGAGTCGAGGGATGACCGTGCCCCCTTGCAGGGTCTTGTCCACGATCTCCTGCACGTCCCTGGGCTTCACCCTGGTGTAGAGGATGCCCGAGGGCCGCAGCACCACCAGCGGACCGCGCTCACAGAAACCGTGGCACCCGGTGCGCTTGGTGAAGGTCTTGACCTCGGTCGCCGAGCCATCGAGGGCGGCCGCGAAGGCTTCGGCCACCGCCGCCGCCCCGTTGGCCAGGCAGCCGGTGCCGCAACACACCAGCACCTCCGCCTGGCGCTGCGCCAGCTTCGCCTGGGCGCGCTGGCGGAACTCGGCAAACGCCGCTGGCGACTCAATTCGCATTGGCCTTCCCTCCGCTCCCTTTGAGGTACTTGCCCACCTTGGCGGCGGCGGCGTTGCCGTAGTACGTCTCGTCGACGATCAGCACCGGCGCCATGGCACACGCCCCGACGCAGTTGACGGTCTTGACGGTGAACCCCAAATCCTGGGTGGTGCCGCCGGGCTCCACGTTGAGCTGCCGGCACAGCTCATCCAGCAGCTGCACCGCCCCGCGGATGTGGCAGGCGGTGCCGGTGCACACCTTGACGATGGTGCGCCCCTGGGGCGTGAGGGAAAACGCCTTGTAGAACGTCCCCACCGAGAACACCTTGGCCAGGGGCACGTGCAGCGTCTCCGCCACCCGCACCAGCACGTCGCAGGGGAGGTAGTTGTAGGCCCGGTGCACGTCCTGCAACACCTGGATCAGCGAGGCCTCCTCGGCGGGATAGCGCCGGAGCACCTCCTCGGCGGGGCCCAGATCCACCGGACACGGCGCGCTCATGACGTCACCTCCTGCTCTCGCACGGCCCGGCCCACCTCCACCCCCCGGCGAAAGGCCTGGAGATTGGCCTCCACCAGCCCGGGCTTGGCGGCGAAGGTCTCTTGGATGACCTCCTCCAGCACCCCCTCGGACACCGCCCCGGTGGAGCCCACGTAGGCGCCCAGGGCCACCATGTTGGCGCCGCGGGGGTTGGCCAGCTCGATGGCGATGTCGTTGGCGGGCACCGCCACCACGCGGACGTCGTCCCGCCGCGGCTGACGGTGGATGAGGGAGGTGTTGACACACAGCAGGCCGCCGCTGCGCAGCAACGGTTCGAACTTGTCCAGGGACGGCAGATTCAAGACGATGATGGCGGAGGGGTGCTGCACCACCGGCGAGCCCACCGGGCGGTCCGAGATGATCACCGTGCAGTTGCAGGTCCCGCCCCGCATCTCCGGCCCGTAGGAGGGAAACCAGGAAACCTCCTTGTTCTCCCGCATCCCGGCGTAGGCCAGCATCTTGCCCACCAGCAGCACCCCCTGGCCCCCGAACCCGGCAATGACGACGTCGTGCTGGGCCATCACGCACCTCCGGCGAGAGGTCGGGGCGCCCGATCGGGGCCCTCGGGAGTCTTGAAGACCCCCAGCGGGTAGTAGGGAAGCATGTGCTGCTCGAGCCACGCGAGCGACTCGGCGGGGGGGATCCCCCAGTTGGTGGGGCAGGTGGAGAGCACCTCCACCAGGGAGAAGCACCTGCCCTCCTTCTGACAGCGGAAGGCGCGGCGGATCATCTCCTTGGCGTGCACCGCGTGGAGGGGGGAGTGCACCGAGGCGCGGGCCACGAAGGCCGGGGTGCGCAGGGTGGAGATGAGCTCGGCGATGCGGATGGGGTACCCGGCCTGCTCCACGTCCCGCCCCAGGGGGCAGGTGGTGGCCACCTGGCCGGGCATGGTGGTGGGGGCCATCTGACCGCCGGTCATGCCGTAGATGGCATTGTTGACGAAGATGACGGTGACCTTCTCGCCACGGTTGGCGCAATGGAGGACCTCGGACAGCCCGATGGAGGCTAGGTCTCCGTCCCCCTGGTAGGAAAAGACGATGAGGTCGGGGCGCGCCCGCTTGATGCCGGTGGCCACCGCCGGCGCGCGGCCGTGGGACGCCTCGTGGAAGTCGGTGGCGAAGTAATTGTAGGCCAGCACCGAGCAGCCCACCGGGGCGATGCCCACGGTGCGCCGGGTGAGGTCCAGCTCGTCCAGCACCTCGGCCACCAGCCGGTGGATCACCCCGTGGGTGCACCCCGGGCAATAGTGGGTGGGCACCTCGGTGAGGGCCGTCGGCTTGCCGAACACCAGCGTTTCAGGCATGGCTTCCCTCCCCTGCCGCCAGCTCCTTGACCCTGGCGGCGATATCCTCGGGGGTCAGCAGCATCCCCCCCTGACGGCCGATGAAATGCACAGGTACTCGCCCCCCCACCGCCAGCCGGACGTCCTCGATCATCTGCCCCGTGGACAGCTCCGCCACCAGCACCGCCTTCGCCTTCTCCGCCGCCCGCCGCACCGCCTCGTAGGGGAAAGGGAAGAGACTAATGGGCCGCACCATCGCCGCCCTCACCCCCGCCTGTTGCAGGTCATCGAGCGCCGTGTATACCACCCGTGCCACCGTCCCGTAGGCCACCACCAGCACCTCGTACTCGCCGTCGGTCCCCACCTCTGCCAGGCGCACCTCGTCGCGCTCCATGGCGGCATACTTGGCGGCCAGCTTCTGGTTGTGGCGCTCCAGCGCCTCTGGGTCCAAAAACAACGAGTTGATGATGGCGCGCGGGCGGTCCCCCTTCCAGCCGGTGGAGGCCCAGGTCTTGGGGGTGAGCGGCCTGCAGGGCCGACGATCGGCCTTGAATTCCACCGGTTCCATCATCTGGCCGATCAGCCCGTCTCCCAGGATGAGCACCGGGTTGCGGTAGTAGTCGGCCAGGTCGAAGGCGTCCTGCACCAGGTCGGCGGCCTCCTGCACCGACCAGGGAGCCAGCACCAGACAGCGGTAGTCGCCGTGCCCCCCGCCCTTGGTGGCCTGGAAGTAGTCCCCCTGGGCCGGCAGGATCCCCCCCAGTCCCGGCCCCGCCCGCATGATATTGATCACCACCACCGGGAGCTCGGAACCGGCGATGTAAGACAAACCCTCCATCATCAATGAGATGCCTGGTGAGGACGAGGACGTGAGGACCCGCTCGCCGGCGCCGGCTGCACCGTAAATCATGTTGGACGCCGCCACCTCACTCTCGGCCTGCACGAACGTCCCCCCCACCTGCGGCAGGCGGGCGGACATGTACTCGGGGATTTCGTTCTGGGGGGTGATGGGATAGCCGAAGAACAGCCGGCACCCCGCCTGGATGGCGGCCTCGCCCATCGCCTCCGCCCCCTTCATCAGCTTCTTGGCCATCGCCCGCTCCTTCTCGTCCGGCGCCTAGTAGGCGAAGTAGTGGTACATGGTGCCCGACACCCGCATGGTGATGGCCACATCGGGGCAGGTGATGCAGCACAGCCGGCAGCCGATGCAGCGCATGGGCTCCGCCATGCGGGCGTAGAAGTACCCCTTGGAGTTGAGGTTTGTGCCCATGGCCAGGATCTTCTGGGGGCAGGCGTGCACGCACAGCTCGCACCCCTTGCACCCCTCCGCGTCGATGACGATCTGGGGCACCAGCGGTCTCCCTTCTCCCCGCCCGACCCCGCGGGGTCGGGTCAGTGGACCACGAACAACGGGCCGGTGGTCCGCTGTCGCCTGGACAACTCGAACGGCGGTCGCACCACCCGCTTCAATACCGTCAGCTCGGCGCCCAGCCGGGCGCCAGCCAGCTCCCCCTCGAGCGCCTCGTCCACCACCACCGCCCGCACCGGCACCCCCAGCTCCTCCCCCGCCTGGCACGCCAGCCCGTAGCCGTGCAGCACCACCTCGGCCGTGGTTTCTCCCAGCAGGTGGGTGTTGGAGACCAGGCCGGTGACCCGCCGCCGGGCCGCCGCCTCGATGGCCCGCACCATGGTCACGGCGTCTGCCGCGGTGGTGGTGAAGGGACGCCGGAAGTTGACCACCGCCAGGGTGTCCACGCCCTCCTCGGGAATGGCATCGGCCAGCGACCCCAGCGCCCGCGCCCCGGTGGGGTCGCCGCCGGCATCCACCAGCACGGTGCGGGCCGGGTCCCGTACCGCCGCGCGAATGGTGGGGACGATGATCGGCAGGTCGGCGAAGACGTTCTCTCCCTGCGGTGCCACCACCTCGATTCCCTGCGCCGCCAGCACCGCCCGGGCGGAGCGGGAGCGAAAGTACGGCTTCACCACGTCCAGGTCAACCAGCACCACCCGGCGGCCCGCCCGGGCGAGGGCCTGCGCGCCGTTGATGGCGATCTCCGTCTTGCCGCTGCCGAAGTGGCCGACAAGGATGGTGATCCGGCTTGAGTACACCAGCCCCCCCGGTCCCCACTTTATGTGAAGTCTTTCACGACGTCAAGAGAGTACAGGATTTTGATACGCAATCGCGATATTCGCGACGGGTCTTCGTCTCACCGGGCCGCCAGATAGCGCGCCAGCGCGTCCTGCCAGGGGGGCATCGGCTTGCCCATGAGGCTGCACAGCAGGGTGGTGTCCAGCACCGACCAGGGGGGCCGCCGGGCCGGCCGCGGCATCTGCGCCGTACTCACCGGCACCACCTCGGCATCGACCCCCAGCTGGCGGACGATCTCGCAGGCGAAGCCGTGCCAGCTGGTGACGCCATCGTTGACCGCGTGCACCACCCCCTCCGCCTCCAGCCGCACCAGAGCCAGCAGCGCCTCCGCCAGGTCGACGGTCCAGGTAGGGCTGCCAAACTGGTCATTCACCACCCGCAGCATTCGCGCGCCGCCCTCCAGTTGCCGCCGGATGGCCCCCACGAAGTTCTGACCCTCCCCGTACAGCCAGGCGGTGCGCACGATGAGGTGGCGCCGCGCCGCGCGCGCCGCCAGCTCGCCCGCGAGCTTGGTGCGGCCATAGGCGGAGAGCGGTCGGCAGGGGTCCTGCTCGCGGTAGGGTCGGGACGCGGTGCCGTCGAAGACGTAGTCGGTGGAGATCTGGACGAGCAGGGCGTCTACCTCATTGGCCGCCGCCGCCAGGTGCCCCACCGCCTCGGCGTTGACCCGCCGCGCCTCCTCCTCCCGCTCCTCGGCCAGGTCCACGGCGGTGAAGGCGGCGCAGTTGACGATGACCGTTGGTCGCCACTGGCGGACCAGCGCCATCATCGCCCGGCCATCGCTGATGTCGTGCTCGGGCAGGTCGATACCGAGAAGCTCCAGGGAGCGCCGCTGGCTGGCCGTCGCCAGGGCGCGGCCCAGCTGCCCCTGCGCCCCGGTCACCAGGAGGCGCATCGCTAACGGGCCGCCCCCGGCCCGTCCAGCAGCGACAGCAGGTAGGTGCCGTAGCCCGAGGAGGCCAGGGGCTCGGCGACGCGCCTGAGTTGTGCGTCGTCGATGAACCCCATGCGCCACGCCACCTCTTCGGGGGAGGCGATCTTCAACCCCTGGCGCTGCTCGACCACGTGCACGAAGTTGGCCGCCTGCAGCAGCGATTCATGGGTGCCGGTGTCCAGCCACGCGGTGCCCCGCCCCAGCACCTCCACCGTGAGCTCCCCCCACTCCAGGTAGCGGCGGTTGACGTCGGTGATCTCCAGCTCCCCGCGGGCCGAGCGGGGGATGGTGCTGGCCACCTCCACCACCCGGTTGTCGTAGAAGTAGAGGCCGGTGACCGCGTAGTTGGAGCGCGGCCGGGCGGGCTTTTCCTCGAGCGACACGGCGCGCCCCGCACCGTCGAACTCCACCACCCCGTAGCGCTCCGGATCCCGCACCCAGTAGCCGAACACGGTGGCGCCGCGCTCGCGCCCCGCCACGGCTTGCAGCAGCTTCGCCAACCCTTGGGCGTAGAAGATGTTATCCCCGAGGATCAGGCACACGCGATGGCTGCCGATGAACTCCCGGCCGATGAGGAACGCCTCGGCCAGGCCGCCCGGATGGGGCTGGGTGGCATAGCTCAAGCTCACCCCCCACTGGCTCCCATCCCCCAGGAGACGATGAAACGCCGGCGCGTCGATCGGGGTGGTGATCACCAGGATGTCGCGGATGCCCGCCAGCATCAGGGTGGAGAGGGGGTAGTAGATCATCGGCTTGTCGTGTACCGGCATGAGCTGCTTGGAAACCGCCACGGTGATGGGGTACAGCCGCGTCCCCGAACCGCCCGCCAGGATGATTCCTCTGGGAACTGCCATCGCTCCTCCCCACCGGCTGCGTCGCTGCGACCGGAATTGTAGCGTGCACGGAGAGGCGGAGCAGAATAGACTCTCCGCCGCCGGCTTTTGAAACTCCGGCCACGGAGGTCATGTGCGCAAGCGCCAGGGGGTTGTGCCGACCGTCACCGCACCCGCCAGCGCCGATCGGGATGCCAACCGGATGGCTGATGGGCGCGACGAGGTGCTGATACATCGGATCGCCGAACACCTCGCCGAGGTGCTCAAGCTGCTCCATCTGGACCTGAGCGATCCCAACCTGGCGGGCACCCCCGAGCGGGTGGCGCGGCTGTACCTGGAGATGTTCCACGGTCTGCGGGAAGGGGCCGAGCCCGACGTCACCACCTTCCCCAACGACGAGGGGTACTCCTCCATGGTCATGGAGCGGGACATCCCCTTCTACTCCATGTGCGCCCACCACTTCGTGCCCTTTTACGGGCACGCCCACATCGCCTACATCCCCGGTCCGCGCATCGTTGGCCTGTCCAAGCTCCCCCGCATCCTGGAGTTTTACGCCAAGCGCCCACAGCTGCAGGAGCGGCTCACTGAACAGGTGGCCGACTACCTGTGGAAGAACCTCTCCCCCCTGGGTGCCATGGTGGTGGTGGAGGCCCGCCACCTGTGCGTGGAGATGCGCGGCGTCAAGAAGCCCGGCGCCCTCACTGTCACGTCCGCCCTGCGCGGGTGCTTCGAGGAGCGCGAGGTGCGGGCCGAGTTCCTGGCCTACCTCGACCGCGCCCGCACCTGGTGAAGCTCGTAGGAGCGTCAACGCCCCGGCCAGGGCCAGCTCGTTCGGGCCGCCATCGCTGATCCGGACGGAGCGGTCGGCCGATCATTGAGACTGCGACTGCGTGTTATAATGAAGATGACCATGGCGACATCTACTCCTCTTGCTGGCGGGGTGGAGCAAGGCATGGCCCCAGTTGGATTCCCGCCGCCCGCCAGGGCAGCCACGGCAGTGCGGCACCCGACGACAGTTTTTCTTGCCCCCTTGCCCCGAAGGCGAGGGGAAGAACGGAGAGCATCCATGCGTGAGAGAAGACAGACCCAGCGATCCACGGCGGCGCACCTGTTCGTTGCTCTGCTGCTGACGGCGCTGGCAGGAAGCGCCGACGCCGCCAACTCGTGCTCCGCCACCGGCGTCATGGCCGGCCAGAGCTTTGCCCTCCAGCACTGTGCCGCTGCCGTCATGCCGGGCGGCAACAGCGTCACCATCTGGTTCAACGAGAAAGAAATCACCGCGGCGGAGAGAGAGACCTTCTCGATGAGTGCCTACGCCAGTTCCTACCACGACGGCGGCGAGCGCACCATGTTCCTTCTGGCCTTCTGCCCCGGCGGTGGCGCCACCACCGCCTCGCCCCAGGCAGTGACCAGGCTGCAGCTGGACATGAGCCACGCCAAGGCGCCCCTGGCCAGCGCCACCTGGCTCCTGGATGACCGCAAGGAGTTCAAGGTGGAGCGTCTGGAAGGCGAGGCCGTTCCCGGTGGCCGACTGGTGGGTCGCATCACCGGACAGCGCAGCAGCGACGGTCGCCCCTACCGCTTCGATCTCACCTTCGACCTGCAGCTCCCGACCCAGGAGGCGACCGCCGGGATCGCCTGCGGCTCGTAGTCGGCTCGTTCGACACCTCTGCAAGGCAACGGCGGGCACCGGTCTGACCGCTGCCCGCCCCATCTGATTCATTTTCTTCGTCTTGCTGACGTTTCACGCGCGCCCGGCCGCCGCCTCACTCCACCTCGATCATCACGAAGATCTTGCGGGCAGCCAGCAACGCCGAGCCCGACAGCTGCAGCCGCTGGACCTCCTCGAAGGGACGCCCCCTGGCCGGCTTGAACTTCTCCATCTTCAGTCGCTCCAGACCCTTTCCGTCCTGATCCTCCAGCAGCATGGCAATCGTCACCGTTGGCCGTGACCCGCCTTGGTGACTCCCCGTCGCGCTCACCAGGCAGCGCACCGACGTCCCCTCGTCTACCGCCCCCTGGGGATCGATCCGCACCGTGTCCACTCGCAAGCCGCCGATCTCCACGAAGACCTCCACCGGCTCGCGCAGGTTCCACGCCGTTTCCACCATGTACGGGCTTTCGCCCTGGGTGTAGGCCCGCTGCGGCGCCTCTGACGCCTCCTGCGCGGACAATGCAACCGCCACCAGCGCAATCGCCAGCGCTACGCCCCCACGGTGCATGCACCCTCCTCCTCCCGGGGGCGGGAAGACGGTCTTGCCCGCCCCATCGGATAAAAAGTCTCACTTCACCACGTCGCCGACCTTGAAGCCTGACCCCGTCACCACCGTGCACTCCGAGAGCTTCGCCCCCTTGACGGCAGTCACCTTGATGGAGCCGACCTTCTCCTCATCGGCACCCAACACCTGCCCCGTATCCGGATCCTTGATGGGTTCACCCATGCGATACACACCGAGGGTGTCTCCCACCGAGATGCCGTCCTCCGAGCCGAGGTTGATGGAAACCGTGCTCCCCTGCACCCGGGCGATCTTGCCCGCCACCCGGCCCACCACCGTCTTGGAGGTCTCCAGGCTCAGGTTCGTCAGCTTGCCCGCCAGCTCCTCCACGCAGGGCAGCAGCACCTTGTCGAACATGCGGCGGTCGTCAACTCCACCGCCGGTGCCCATGACGAACACCTTGACGTTGGATTCTTCCTTCCGCGCCTTGTCCGCCCACAGGATTTCGCCCGTGGTGGTTGACACCAGCCGGGCGTCGAGAGCGCTGACAAACTTCTTGCGCTTGACGTCCACGCCGATTCCCCAACCCACCTGGGCCTTCGAGGTCTCCTCGCCGAATTCGGTGACGTTGCCGAAGATGATGTACTCCACCCCGAGCAGCTTCCCCGCCTGGACCGCCGTACGCGGGTCGATGTCCCCGGACAGCGACAGGTTCTTCTCCCGCATGATGGCATCCAGTCGCTCGCGGTCCACGACGGTAAAGCGACCCGACTTGACCAGCTCGGTGATGAACATGTCCTGGGCCGCCTCCCCTGCCCGGCTCCAGTGCGCCTCCAAGGCCTTGTGTCCAAACTCCAGCACCGCCACCCGCGGCTTGTTGGCCGACGCCGTCCCCACCGCAAAGGTACTCAGCAACAACGCCACAACTACCAGCTTGCCCTTCATCTGCCCCTCCTTAGACCACGCTGCATTTTACACGATCAAAGAAGAGGGCCGGGCGCCACCGCCCGGCCCTGCTGTTGACCACGGCTCGGCTCTAGCGCTCGCCGCTCTGCATGCGCTGCGCCTTGAGGACGCAGATGGCCGCCATGTTGACGATGTCGTTGACCTCCACCCCGCGCTGAAGCACGTGCACCGGCGCGTGGACACCGGCCAGAATCGGCCCGATCGCTTCCACCTTGCCCAGGCGCCAGAGCAGCTTGTAGGCGATGTTGGCGCTGTCCAGGTCGGGGCAGACCAGGATGTTGGCGTCGCCCTGGATGGCCGAGAAGGGGTAGGTCTCGGCGGCGATGGACGGCTCCACCGCGGTATCGGCCTGCATCTCGCCGTCGATCACCAGCTCCGGCCAGCGCTGCCGGGCGATCTCCACGGCCCGCCGCACCTTGCGGGTGCACTCGTCGTCGTTGGAGCCGAAGTTGGAGTAGGACAGCATCGCCACCCGCGGCTGGACGTCGAAGTAGTTGCGCGCCACGGTGGAGGCCAGGTAGGCGATCTCCGCCAGATCCTCGGCGCTGGGGTCGACGTTGACCGTGGTGTCGGCCACGAACACCATGCGGTCCTCGAACAGCAGCAGGTAGATCCCGGCCGCCTTGGTCAACCCCGGGTAGGTGTGGTGCACCTGCAGCGCCGGCCGGATGGTCTCCGGATAGTGCATGGTCAAGCCGGAGATCAGCCCGTCGGCGTCCCCCTCGTGAACCATCATGTTGCCGAAGTACACCGGGTCAGACATGGCCTTCTCGGCGTCCTCCGGGCCCACCCCGCGCCGCCAGCGCAGCTCGTGAAAGCGGCGCACGTAGTGCTCGCGTTTCGGCGACGTACGCGGGTTGACCACCTCCACCTTGTGGCGGGGCAGCTCGTGCTCCTCCAGCAGGCGGTTGATCTCCTCCTCGTTGCCGAGCAGGACCGGCATGCAGATCTTCTCATCCACCAGGATCTTGGCGGCCCGGACGATCTTCGGGTGGGTCCCCTCGGCGAACACCACCCGCTTGGGCGCCTCCTTGGCCCGGTCGATGACGAAGTGCATCACCTGGCGGGTGCGCGACAGGCGGTTCTCCAGCTCGCGCACGTACTCCTCGCGGGAGGCGAAGGGCTTCATGGCCACGCCCGAGCGGATGGCCGCCTCCGCCACCGCCGGGGCCTCCCAGAGCAGCACGCGGTAGTCGAAGGGCTTGGGGATCAGGTACTCACGCCCGAACTTCAAGGGCTTGCCGCCGTAGGCGCGGATCACCGAGTCGGGCACGTCCTCCTTGGCCAGCGCCGCCAGAGCGTGCGCCGCGGCCAGCTTCATCTCCTCGTTGATGGTGGTGGCGGCCACGTCGAGAGCGCCCCGGAAGATGAAGGGGAAGCCCAGCACGTTGTTGACCTGGTTGGGGTAATCGGAGCGGCCGGTGGCCATCACGGCATCCGGGCGAACCGCCAGCACTTCCTCGGGGAGGATTTCCGGGTCGGGGTTGGCCATGGCGAAAATGATCGGATTTGCGGCCATGGTCTTGACCATCTCGGCGGTGAGCATGCCCTTGACGGATACACCGGTGAAGACATCGGCGCCGCGCACCGCGTCCGCCAGGGTGCGGGCGTCGGTGTCGCGGGCGAAGAACTCCTTGTAGGGATTCATCCCGTCGGTGCGCCCCTTGTAGATCACCCCCTTGGTGTCCACCATGATCAGGTTCTCGGGCTTCACCCCCAGGGTGAGGTAGAACTTGGCGCAGGCAATGCCCGACGCCCCGGCGCCGCAAAACACCACCTTCACCTCATCCAGGCGCTTGCCGACGATTTCCACGGCGTTGAGCAGCGCCGCCCCGGAAATGATCGCCGTGCCGTGCTGGTCGTCGTGGAAGACGGGGATGGAGAGGGTCTGCTTGAGCGTCTCCTCGATCTCGAAGCACTCGGGGGCCTTGATGTCCTCCAGGTTGATCCCGCCCAGGGTCGGCTCGATGAGCTGGCAGAAGCGGATCACCTCCTGGGGGTCCTCGCTGGCCACCTCGATATCGAACACGTCGATGTCGGCGAAGCGCTTGAAAAGGACTCCCTTGCCCTCCATCACCGGCTTGCCGGCGAGGGCGCCGATGTTGCCCAGACCGAGCACCGCGGTGCCGTTGGAGATCACCGCCACGAGGTTGCCCTTGTTGGTGTACTCGTAGGCCAGCGCCGGGTCGCGGTGGATCTCCAGGCAGGGCTCCGCCACCCCTGGCGTGTAGGCCAGCGACAGGTCGCGCTGGGTGGCGCAGGGCTTGGTGGGCACCACGGCGAGCTTGCCGTGGCGTTTCCCGGTGTGGTAGGCGAGGGCCTCCTCGCGGGTGATCTTCTTCATGGTCATCTCGTCCTCCGAACCCCCGGCCTGTGGTCGAGGGGTAAAATGAAAAAAGGCACAAGCTACATCCTACCGTGCCCTCTCCTCGCCGGTCAACCTCACGAAAAAGGAAGACAAAGCCCTGGCTAGGAGGCTGTTGTGCGAAAATCGCTGAAAAAAGCCCCGGGGGAAGCCACAATGGAGCTGATTGAGCCGGGTGCGGAGGCTGGGCGGCGCGGTGATCT
>JABRVY010000077.1:0-8390 GCA_039961755.1 Acidobacteriota bacterium
GTCGAGCGCGCGGGGGCACGGGAGGAGGGCGCGCGGACCCCCCGAAAAGGTAGACACCGGAGGAGGCTATAAGCCGAATTCTGTCCCCCCACCTGGGTGGGGTGGGTGCTCATTCATCTGGCGACGCCCTCACGGACGCGCTCGAGCGGCCTACCCGGGAGCCCTCCCTCCCGGCCGGGAGGGAACCGGTGGTGGGACCCGTTGGCTCCCCTATTTGGCCTTGCTCCGCACGGGGTTTGCCGTGCCCCGACCCTCACGGATCGAGCGGTGGGCTCTTACCCCACCTTTTCACCCTTACCCGAGGTCCGCCTGTCGGCCCCCCGGGCGGTGTCTTTTCTGTGGCACTTTCCCTCGCGTTGCCGCGGCTGGGTGTTACCCAGCGTGCTCCCACCTGGAGTTCGGACTTTCCTCGCCGCCTGCCCCGGGGCAACCGGCGCGAGCACCTGCCTCCTCCGGTGCCTGGTCGTATCTTACCTCACGACCCCGCCAGCGACATATCGTCGTCACGCCACGCGCAGCGCGCTCTTTCACCTCTCGCTGCGCCGGCCCGGGCGCTGGCGCGCCACTCGCACCGGCCCGGCGGCAAGGCGGTTTCGCGGATCGCGGAAGTACTCCAGCTCGCCCCTCCACGCGGCCGCTGCCTGTCCAGCTTCGTTCCCGCCCGCCATCCACTCCCCTACCCGGGCCCAGAACGCTTCCCCGGACACGACCTCTGCTCCTTGCTGGCGCGCCCGCCGGGCCAGCTCCTGGTCGTCGGTCGCCACCCTCCACCCCCTCCCGCCGCGTGTGGCCAGCAGGTTCATTATGGCGGCGTCAGCGTGAGGGACGTAATGCACCTCGACCTGGCCAAGCTTCTCCACCCCGGCGCTGCCGGCCGGTGGCGCCCCATCGAAGACGACCACCACCTTCACCCTTTGCCCGCGTACCAGGGCCAGAGCAGCGCTGCGAACCCTTTCTCTCGCCCTTCCCTGCGCCAGATTGTTGCCGTCCAGGAGCCAGGGCATGGCGGTCAGCGCTTGCGCACCAGCGCCTTCAACGTCGCCGCCACCCATTCGTTGGTGGGGTCGTTCTCCAGCGCCCGTTCCAGGCAGTGCCGCTGCTTGGCCGGCTGCTGGCGACGCTCCCAGAAGCAGGCCAACTCGATCCAGGCGTCGACGAAGGTGGGGTCGATGGTCACGGCGCGGCGGAGGTGGTCCAACCCCCGCTGAACCCACATGGGGTTGCGAAACTCCAGCCGGGCGAGGGTGAGCAGGGTGCGCGGTTGCGGATCGAAGCGCACGGCCTGATCCAGCAACTCCACCGCCATGCCCACGTCCCCTGACCGGGCCAGCTGCTCCGCCCGCTTGACGTTGGCCTCGGCCAGCTCCCGCCGCGCCTGCTCCCGCTTGCGATCATCCACGTGGGGCGCCGCCGGCGGCCGGTGCTCGGCCAGGCGGCGGTCATACTCGGCCCGCAGCGCCGAGTTCGACAGCGTCTCGTAGGCCTCCTTCAGCGCCAGAGCGATCTCCTTCAGATCGCGCCGCAAGAGCCTGAGGTGGGGCTCCCGCGCCCGGTCGGGGTGGAACAGCCGGGTCATCTCGGCGTACCGCCGATGGATCTCCTCGTAGGACGCCCGTCGGTCCAGTCCGAGACGCCGGTAATAATCCTGCCTCCGGCACTCGTCAACCAGGCGAATCACGCGCTCGTACTCCTGCTGCTGCTCGGGGGTGAAGCGCTGCGCCTCCGACTCCTCGCCCAGAGCGGCGGCTGGAACCTGTACCTCGATGGGCTCGCTGGGTCGACCAGCCCGAGTTTCTCGCAACTCGACGATGCCGGCGGCCTGCAACCCCAGCAGGGTGCGATCCATGGCGGGCTTGGGCATGCCCACCAACCGGCTCAACTGAATAACGGTACTTGTGCCGTCGATGCGGGATACCAGATAGGCCTCGGCCGGGGCCAGATTGATGGCCTGGTACCGCATCAGGGCATCCTCGGCCGTCCAGACGAAGCGATCAGGTGCCAACCCGTCCAGCGGCAGCTGTTCCTCGGGCACCACACGGTAGGCCGCCAGGATCAGGGAGGCGGTGGTCATGTCCATCATCGCCGCATCGACGGGCAAGCGCACTTCCCCGCGGAGCGTGTAGGTGCCCTCCGCAGCGAGGAGCGCCGAGACGATCCGCACCGCCAGTCGCCCCAGCTCCACCCCCAGCGTCTCCAGATCCAGTAGGCCCTCTTCCACCAGCATCTTGCCGAACAGCACGCCTTCGGGTTGCCGCGCCAGCGCCAGGGCCATATCTCTCGCGCTGAGGATCTTCTGCTCCACCAGCCAGCTCCCCAGCTTCTCGTGCTCGGCCGTGGAGGTCACCGCGCGGACCTGGCCGGCCTCCAGCCACAGGGACCGACAAACCTCCCCCACTGTCACATCCAGCCTGCCTTCGGCGAGATCCTGCACCAGAGTGCGCAACACGGCCGGAAACTCCCCCGCTGCGAAGGAACCCGACTTCAGAGAAGCGCCGTTCATCCTCTCGCTCCCCTTCCGCATGCGCACCCGAACCCTCACTGGGAGCCCTCTTCCACCCGCACCACGTGGGGCGCGAAGCCCCTCGTCAGCACCCCGTCGGGCAACGCAGCCATTTCCCGCTCGGCCGCGGCGCGGTCGACGAAGCGACCCCACACCAGCCGGTAGCAACGTTCACTCCCGGTGCCAAAGGGAACCACTCGGAAGCTGCCGCGGTTGGCATCCTGACGGCGGTACAGCCGCTCCACCTCGGCCGGCTGGCAGCCGCCGTCCACGGCGATCGACCATTGTCCCACCTGCGTGGGCACTGGGCGCTGCTCCCACGGTCGCCATACCGCCAGCGCCGCCGCCGCAGCGGCGACCACCACCAGGATCGACACCCAGGCCAGCCATCGTCGGCGCGGCCGCGGTTTCGGCTCCGGCAGCGGTTGGGCCGGCGGCAGCACCACGTCGGCCAGGCGTGGCGACGCATCCACCAGGCCAGCCCCCACCGCGGTCGCCAGCAGGCGCAGCACCAGTTTGCGGTTGTGGGGTGAGGGCTCGACGATCTCCCGCGCCGAACGAACATCGTTAATCTTGGCGAATACCGCCAGCGCCTCGTCGGTCAGACCCAGGGCCCCCACCCGCCGCGCGAAATCAGGCAAGCGAAAGAGCACCAGCTCGGGATCCGGCAGGAAAACTTCTGCCAGCTCTTCGCCGCTCGATCCGAGCATCATTTCGATGATGAGATGCGGGTAGGAGATGGTGAACTGCGCCCCTTCCACGGGAAGTTCGTTGTCGAAGGTCACACTGGCTTCGGGGGTGAGAAAGAACTCCTTCAACCGCGCCGCCAGCGCCCGCTTCACCACCGCCGCGGCCTCGCCCTGGGATACCTGCCCGGCAGCCACCGCCGCCTGCGCCTCCCGGAACCACTCCCGGCCCTGCACCAGGCCGAAGGCGGAGGACAGCCTTTCATCGTCGTCCCCCTCGACGGCCAGGATTTGCAGCCCGTCGACGTACAGCGCAAGGGTGGCATTGCCCCAGGCGAGCTGTGCGCGCCCCCTGCCCTTGCGGCCGATCCACAGCGCCAACTGTCGTGCCGCTGACACTCTCTGCATACAGTGAGAGTAGCGCGAGTTTCCTCCTCCGTCAAAGGGCATCCCGGTCAACCGCTTGGCGGACGTCCCCCGGAGGCGACGGCGGTCTGCGCTGCGCGTCTCAACCTTCGCCGTACCCCGCGGCAGAGCACCTCCGACCCTCCCCTTGCGCAACGGGCCGAGCGGTGGTAGGGTTTGTTTTTGTGAAGGCCTTCACGATTCACAACGAATTCGGTGACGAGGGCCGCCACGGACAACCAGTCAGATTCCCCGGTGGGGCGATGTTGTGGGGGCCACCGTTGGATCTCCCCCCCCAAGCCATCCGACATCATGGCTCTCCACGCCCCGCCGGGGCTTTTTCTCCTACCACGGCCTTGCCACAATGGCGATGGAGGTCGCAATGAGGCGAATCCTTTCCGGCAATGAGGCGATCGCACGAGGAGCCTGGGAGGCAGGCGCGTACGTGGCAGCTGCCTACCCAGGAACGCCCTCCACAGAGATTCTCGAAGAGTTCTCCCGCTTTCCCGGCGTCTACTGCGAATGGTCCAGCAATGAAAAGGTGGCCCTGGACGTGGCGGTGGGAGCAGCCCTGGCCGGCCGGCGGGCGATGGCGGCGATGAAACACGTGGGGGTCAATGTCGCCGCCGATTCGCTTTTCTACGCGTCCTACACAGGCAGCGAGGGGGGGCTGGTGCTGGTCTCCGCCGACGACCCGGCGATGCACTCCTCGCAGAACGAGCAGGACAACCGGCGCTACGCCTCGTTCGCCCGTGTGCCCTGTCTCGACCCCTCCGACTCGCAGGAGTGCAAGGACTTCTGCATCGCCGCCTTCGATCTGTCGGAGCAGTTCGACACGCCCGTGCTGCTGCGCACCACCACCCGCATCAACCACTCCTCCACCCCGGTGGAGCTGGGGGAGCGGGGTGAGGTGCGGCCGGCGCGCAAGAAGTTCCCCCGCGACGCCGCCAAGTACGTGATGGTCCCGGCCAACGCCCGGGGCCGCCATCCGGTGGTGGAGGAGCGCCTGGAGCGCCTGCGGGACTGGGTGGAGAGCACCCCCCTCAACCGCATCGAGTGGCGGGACCGGGAGGTGGGGATCATCACCGCCGGGGTGGCCTACCAGTACGCCCGCGAGGTCTTCCCCACCGCCTCCATCCTCAAGCTGGGGGTGGTCTTTCCCCTCCC
This sequence comes from Acidobacteriota bacterium, assembly GCA_039961755.1. Lineage (GTDB taxonomy): Bacteria > Acidobacteriota > Thermoanaerobaculia > Thermoanaerobaculales > Thermoanaerobaculaceae > CALEVZ01. The sequence continues at coordinate 4,759 of JABRVY010000077.1, forward strand.
CGCCGGGCTGATCCGCCAGTTCGCGGCGGTCGTCAAGCGCCTGGTGGTGCTCGAGGAGCTGGACCCGGTCATCGAAGAGGGGGTGCGCCTGCTGGGCCTCCCGTGCGAGGGCAAGTCGATCTTTCCCCTGATCGGCGAGCTCGACCCCGCCGTGGTGCGCCGCGCCGGCGCCGCCGCCGGCCTGCCGGTGGACAAACCGCCGGTGGCGCGCCCGTCGGTTCCCCTTCCCGAGCTGCCAGGGCGCCCCCCGGTGCTGTGCCCCGGGTGTTCCCACCGGGGCGTGTTCCAGCTTCTCGCCAAGAAGAAGGTTGCCGTCTCGGGCGACATCGGCTGCTACACCCTGGGCTTCCTGCCACCCCTCTCGGCGCTGCACTTCTGCGGCTGCATGGGGGCCTCCATCGCGGTGGCCCACGGCGCCGCCCAGGCGGGTCTGGGGGAGCGGGTGGTGGCGGTGCTGGGAGACTCCACCTTTTACCACACCGGGCTGCCCGCCCTGGTCAACGTGGCTTACAACAAGGCCAACATCCTGCTGATCATCCTCGACAACCGTACCACCGCCATGACCGGGCACCAGGCCAACCCGGGCACCGGCGTCACCCTGCAGAACCAGCCCACCGACGTCATCGAGCTGGAGCCCCTGGTGCGCGCCCTCGGAATCAAGCACGTGGCCACCGTCGGGGCCTACGACGTGAAGGAGATCGAACGCGCCTACAAGGAGCTCATGAGCACCAACGAGCCGGCGGTGATGATCGCCCGCCAGCCCTGCGTGCTCCTTCCCGAGTCACGTCGCCAGTGGGTGCCGCTCGAGGTGCTGGAGAACTGCAACGGCTGCGGGGTGTGCTTCCGCATCGGCTGCCCGGCTATCCTCAAGAGCGACGAAATCGACCCGGTGAACCACAAGCCCCTGGCCCTCATCGACAAGGACCTCTGCACCGGATGCGAGATCTGCACCCAGATCTGCCCCCACGACGCCATCACCACCCGCGACCAGATGCGCCTGCTGGAGGACAGCGACCATTCCTCCTGCGCCCTCATGCCCCAGGGAGGTGCCCGGTGAATGCCCCAGCTCTCGCCGTCAATTTCGTCCTTGCCGGTGTCGGTGGGCAGGGCACCCTGCTCGCCTCCAACATCCTGGCCGACGTGGCCCTGGCCGCCGGCCTGGACGTCAAGAAGTCGGAAGTGCACGGCATGGCGCAGCGGGGGGGCAGCGTCATCTCCCACGTGCGCTGGCACCCGGAGGCGGTGTACTCCCCCATCGTTGGCGTGGGGGAGGCGGACATCCTGCTGGCCTTCGAGAAGCTCGAGGCGCTGCGGTACGCCCACTACCTGCGGCCCGGGGGCACGGCCGTGGTCAACGACATGAGCATCGTGCCCATCACCGTTTCCGCCGGCGGCGCCGTCTATCCCGGCGACGAGCACCTGGCGCCGGCGTTCGCGGCGGTGGGAGCAACGGTCCTCACGGTGCCCGGTGAGCGGCTCGCCCAGGAGGCGGGCAACGTCAAGGCCGCCAACGTGGTGCTGCTGGGGGCCCTGTCCCGGGTGCTGCCTCTGCCCGAAGAGGTGTGGTGGACCTGCCTGGAGCAGCGGGTGCCCAAGAAGTTCCTGGAGCTCAACCGCCAGGCCTTTGCCGCCGGCCGCGCCGCCGCCGGGCAGCCTCCCTCGTAGACCCGAACGCATAACTGCACCCGCCGAAGACGTCGGTGCGGCCGGGGACTAGCCCCGGCCGCACGATTTTCCACCCGGGTGCGCCTACGGCAACGCCGGCAGCGTCATGGGATCGTTGGTGCCGGCGTCCACCGCCGAGGCCGACGCCTCGACCCCGCTGCCGGCCAGCACGTCCACTCTGGCGAACCCCTCATCGATGTTGGTCCGCCCCGCCTTGTTGAAGTAGGGGCGGTTTTCCTGCTTCCACTCCCCCGGGGCGAGGACCACGGTGTAGGCGGTGACCACGGCGCCGCTGCCATCGAAGAGGGTCACGGCCACCCGAGCCGTGGTACTCCCCGAGTTGGTGAGGGCGATGTTGGAGCGGAACTGGGCGTTTTCCTTCAGGCCCAGCAACCACCCGCTCTGGCCGGCGGACATCGCCTGGGTGGTGGTGAACGCCCGGTAGTACTGCCCGAACGTCTCGGTGGCGCTCTTGCGGTTGTAGGTGCGCGAGGCGGCCCGCACCGGCTGGTCGGAACACAGCTCCAGCGCCGCCGACCCGGTGTAGTTCATCTGCCCGACCACATCGGCGATGGTGCGGTGGGAGCGCGCGGGCACGGTGGCCGTGAAGGTGAGTGGCCCACCGGCCACGTGCAGCCGCAGGGTGACCTGGGCCGGCACGGCCCCCATGTTGAGAATGAAGACGTCCGTGCGCCACTGGCTGCCCAGCGCGCCCGAGGCGCGGCTGCCCACCTGGAACCAGGTGCTGTAGGCGCACCCCGTGGGGGGCGGCTGCACCCCGCCGGCGCCGGGGATGACGATGGTGCCGCTGCGCACGCAGTACACCCCGTCCACCATGGTGGTCATCTGCCAGTCATAGCTGCCCGGCGCCCGATAGGTGTGGGTGGGGGTACTGCCCCCGGAGGGGATGCTGCGGTCGCCGAAGTCCCACAGGTACACGGGCGGCCCCGAGCATCTCGACCAGGTGGCAAACCCACGGAAACTCACGCTTTGCCCCACCTGTGCGACGCGCGGTACGAGCGCCATGCAGTCCAGCGTGCACCCCGAGGTTGCCGCGATGGTGATGGTACCGGTGCGGCGGCAGACAACTCCGCCTACCACCACCGTAAGGTGCCAGCGGTACACCCCGGGCGCCGGGAAGGTCCAGGTGGTGTTTTGCGCCTGGGCCACCGCCGTGGTGCCGTCATCCACCGACCAGAAGTACTCCGGCGTTCCCTGGCAGTTGGCGGTGGTGGCCGAGGCCTTGAACGGCACCGGCACGTTGACCTGCCCGGTCGCCGGTACCAGCGCCGTGCACCCCACCGTGCAGCCGGTACCGACGGTGCCAGTGACGATGATGGTGCCGCTGCGTCGGCAGATGGTCTGGCCGATCACCACCACCAGCTCCCAGGTGTAGGTGCCGGGTTGCGAGTAGGACCAGGTGGTGTTCTGCGCCTGGGCCACCGCCGTGGTCCCGTCGCCGAAGAACCAGAAGTACTCCGGCGATCCGGAACACCCGGTGGCCGACGCCGACCCCTGGAAGGAAATCGCCTGGCCCACCTGGGCGGTGGCCGGGACGGTGGCACTGCACCCCAGGGAGCAGCCCCCCGTGGAGGTGGTCACTGTGATGGTGCCAGTCTTTCGGCACACCACGTTCCCCTGCACCACCGCCACCAGCTCCCAGGTGTACGTGCCGGCCGCTGTGTAGGTATAACTGGTGTTCTGGGTCTGGGCCACCGCCGTGGTGCCGTCCCCGAAGAACCAGAAGTACTCGATGGCGCCCGTACATCCGCTGGCGGTGGCGGAGGAGGCGAAGGTCACCGACTGCCCCACCAGAGCGGTGGCCGGGACGGTGGCAGTGCACGACAGCGTGCAGCCCCCTCCCGCCCCGCCGGTGACGGTGAACTGCCGGGAGCAGGTGGTCTCCAGCCGCCCGGTGGCCTGGTCGAAGACCAGGATCTCCACCGTGTAGGTGCCCCCGACGGCGC
>JABRVY010000078.1:0-3839 GCA_039961755.1 Acidobacteriota bacterium
CACCCCCACCGCCACCCCTACGGCGACGAAGACGCCGCGGCCCGTGCGCCCGGAGGTGGGGTTCGCGATCGATCAGTTCCAGGCCAGCGGCAAGGTGACCACGGCCGCCACGACCTCTCCGGCGCCGCGGCGGGGGCTGCTGTGGCGCCTGCTGTCGCCGCTGCTGCCCGACTCCACCCGCGGCTGGGGGGTGATCCCGACAGCCGAGGCGGTGGTACAGCCGGGCAACGCCGCCATGGCGCCGGCGCTGTCGGCGCCGCTGCTGGCCCAGGCCGGCTCCCCCTCCCGCTGCCGGGTGTGGCGCTACACCCTGGAGGTGGCGCAAAATACCCCCAGCCGCATGGCCACGGCCAAGAACGCCCTGGGCGATTCGGTGAGCATCACGCTGCCGTGGATGCCGCCGCCCGCCTGGGCCACCGACGCCGGCCGCCTGGCCGAGGTGACCAGCTTCGAGTGGTCGCTTCGAACGGTGTCAGTGGAGCCCTACGACCATTCTTACGACGAGGACGAGTGCGTTGACAACAACTTCGACCCGGATCACTGCAAGTGGATCCGGCGGTGGAGCTGGGTGGCCTCGTCCTCGGGGCGCGTCCTCGATCCGGGTGAACCCTTCGACGCCGTCGACGAGGCCAACAACAACATGCCCACCCGGGGCACCTTCCCCGGCACCCAGGCGCCCCTCAACGTGGTGGGCAAGAACGCCGACAAGGTCAACTGGGGGCTGCTCACCTACCACGGCGGCGAAGTGAAATCCTGCCCCGACCTCTCCAGCGTGCCCCAGTGCGCCGGCGGTGAGATCGACCCCGCCAGGCCGGTGTGTGTCCGGGTGCACGTGGATCCCGCCGGTGATCCCGCCATCAACGAGGCGCAGCGCATCCTGTCGATGATGCGCCTCACCTCGGCGGCGCCGGTGGACGCCGATCACCCCCGGGGCCTGGGCGCCGAAGGATGGACGCCCAGCCGCGCCGGGCTGGAGCTGGCGCAAATGGCGCTTACTCAGACCGTGGCCAACGACCCCAAGACCCAGTGCGGTCGGACCAGTGCGGTCATCCTGGTGACCGACGGCGAGTCCAACGAGTGCAACCCCAATAACAGATTTTGGAGCGAGAACCGGCCTCCCGACGGCTGCACCAGCCGCACCCCGGGGGAGTACCGCGACTACCCGCCGGGGGTGTCCAACGACATGTGGCTCGACTCCAAGATCAGTTACCGGATCGCCGATGACGGCGAGACCGTGGTCCAGGAGGGTCTGCGCACCTGGGTGATCGGCTTCTCCCAGGACGTCTCCCCCTGCGAGCTCGACCTCACCGCCTACATGGGCCGGACCGATGCATCGAGCCCCCACGGCGACGGCGGCTTCTACTACTTCGAGGATCCCCGCCTGCCCCCCACCGACGAGCTCACCGGCGACACAGATTTCACTGACGACGAGAACCGCTTCGACCCCGCCGGGGGGCACTACGCCTTCTTCGCCAACACCGCCGAGGAGCTGGCCCGGGCGGTGGAGAGCATCCTGAGCAACTTCGGCGCCGGCGATTACACCACCGCAGCGCCCGTGGTGGCGGCGGGCAGCGCCGCTGCCGGCCGGGTGGCCTTCGTCAGCGCCACCCGCTACCCCGGCTGGCGGGGCCACCTCTACGCCTACAACCTGGCCGCCGACTGCGGCAGCCCCAACTGGGATTGCACCAAGCCCTGCGGCTGGTCCACCACCGTCACCAACCCCGACGGCACGACCCGCATCGTGCGCTCCAACTGCGTGTGGGACGCCGGGGAGGTGCTCTCCCTGGGGGCGGGGACGGCGTTTGCCGCCGATGGAACGGCAACCGCTCGCAAGGACCGGAACAACGGCCTGGCGCGCAAGATCTACACCTGGGATCCCGCCAATCCCGGCACCCTCATCGAGGTGAAGGCGGACAACCTGGGGACCATCCGACCGCTGGTGGGGTGCGACCCCGCTGACACCGGCTGTCCGTTCAACGCCGAGGTGATCGACTTCCTGCGCGGCAACGACGGTGCCGGCAACCCCCGAGCCTGGGCGCTGGGGGCGATCATCAACTCCACCCCCACCGTGGTGGGTGCTCCGGAGGTGTGGAAGCAGGGCACCGTGGCCGGGCACGCCACCTTTGAAACCGACCAGCAGATGCGGCACCAGCTGGTCTGGGTGGGCAGCTCCGACGGCATGTTGCACGCCTTTGACTCCGAGGACGGGGCGGAGATCCTGGCCCTGGTCCCGCCCACCAAGCTGGGCGCCCAGGTGCAGCGCTTCAACATCTTCAATGCCAACCCCATCGATTCGCCGGTGGGGCAGCCCAAGGCCGCGGACCGGCACATCTACGGGATAGCCAACTCCCCCCGCTTCGGGGACGTCTGGGATCCGGGTAGCTCGCCGGCCGAGGCCAAGTTCCGCACCATGATGTACCTCGCCGAGGGTCCTGGGGGCACCGCCGTGCACGCCATTGACGTCACCGCTCCCTGGGGGCGGGACCTCAACGGCGACGGCAGCATCACCCCTCGAGCCTCCAAGACGGCGATCAACGAGGAGAGCGACTGGGGGTGGGACGAGACCGCCCCGGTCACGGTGCTGTGGACCAAGACCCGCGCCGACAACTCGCTGGTGGGTCAATCCTGGAGCATCCCGGCCCTGGGGGCCATTGACAGCGACTCCTGGCTCCTCCAGATGGGCGGCGGATGGGACGAGCGCTTCGCCCTAGACGATGTCCCCAAGGTGTTCCACGTGGACCCCCTGGACGGCTCGCTGGTGCGCAGCCGCAGCCTCACCAACCAGAACGCCGGCGCCCTGGTGCGCAACCAGAGCTTCGCCGACACCGTGCTGTGGCAGAAGAACTCCCGCTTCTTCGCCCCCGACAACCTGGTCAACCAGGGGGTGCAGGCCGACCTGCACGGGCGGCTGTGGGTGTTCGAACCCAACGCCTACACGCCGACGATCCTGGTGGACGTGGGTCCCGATGATCCCATTTACTACCCGCCGGCGGTGGCCGGATTCCCCACCTCCGGCGCCCAGTACTCCCTCTACGCCTTTGGCTCCGGTTCCTTCTACGAGCGCAGCCCCAACGTCACCGGCTGGGGCATTGGCACCTCGGGGAACCACATCCCCAAGCTGTTCATCGCCGTCAAGAATCTCACCGCGGGCGGGCCGCCCACGCTGCTGTCGAAACCCCTCAACGAGCTGCCCGGCCCCGGGGGGGTGGGGACGCTGGGGACCCGCACCATGCTGACCTCCGCGCCGTTCATCTTCACCCCGGCGGAAGGCTACTCGGGGCAGCCGTTTGCCCTCTTCCTGGTCTACGACCCCGATGCCGAGGCGTGCACCGGGCGATCCTACGCCGTGCGCGTCAACTTCGATCCCGCCAACCTCAACAACGCCGAGTTCAAGACCTACCGCGGGGGCAAGGGGGCCGCGGCGGGTCTCGCCATCACGGCGGGGGGCAAGGTGATTGCGGTCTACTCGTTCATCGGGTCGCAGGGGCGCGCCTATGTCGAGGAGGTTCCCGAGATCACCATCGCCGGTGGCGGTGCGGGCAACGAGGTGGTGTGGTGGCGTGAGCTACGGTAGCAGCGCCGCCCGATGACGCCTTTCCCATCGGTGCGGGCCCCTGGGGGCCCGCCCCGATGTCTGTGACCCGGGGGTACCGCCCACCCCCGGGTCGTTCTACGATGATCTGAAGCCGCACCCGGCAAGGCCTCACCCGGGGGCGCGGCGGCAACCGGGAGGATCGCCATGAATCTGAACCGTCGCCACATCTGTGGCTGCAGGCGAAGGCAGCCGGCGGCTCTGCTGGCAGCGGTGGCGTTCGTCACGGCGGGGTGCGCCACCGCGC
>JABRVY010000079.1:0-5672 GCA_039961755.1 Acidobacteriota bacterium
GTTCATGAAGGCCCACCAGCCGCCGGGGAGGCCGGGGTCAAGGGGCGCCGAAGGCGACCGCCCGCAGGGCGGCACCAGCCCTTGACGCCCGCCGACCCGGCGGCTTTCGCCTTTGCGGGTGAACGAACGGGAGGAAACCGGGCCGCCCCCCACGGCATCGCCGGCGCCCAGGCCCGGAGCCCGCACCGCCGCCGCCGCCCGTGACCGTGGCCGTGACCGTGGCCGTGCCCCTGGGTGCGCGGGCCTCCGGCCCGCCTTCACGGCCGGTGCGATTTGCCTCGGCCGGCCCGGTGTCCGTGCCCGTGTCCGTGTCCGTGTCCGTGCCCGTGTCCGTGTCCGTGTCCGTGCCTGTGGCCGTGTCCGTGCCGGCGCCGCCGGATGAGCAGAAACGTGATGCAGGGGGAAAAGGATCGGCCCGCCGCAGGGAGGCGGCGGGCCGGTCGGGATGAGGTACGAGAGCGGGCTACGGCCGCTTCATCCAGAAGTGATAGGTGCCGGAGCCGCTGTAGGAGTAGATCCGCCACCGGTAGTAGCCAGCGGCGCCGTTGTAGGAGATGGACTCGGTGGAGGTGGTTCCTTCGGATTTGGCAACGGTGGTCCAGGAGGAGCCGTTCCAGCGCTGCAGGTAGAGGTCGAAGTCGGTCCCCGAGGGCCCCTGCAGCCAGCCCTGGTGAGTGCCGGATTTGCTGGAGTAGTAGTAGCTGCCGTTGGGCTGGTAGGCCTGGGCGCCGGTGCCGGAGAGCGTGCCCGTGTAGTACTCGCAGTTGGTGCACGGCGCGCCCGAGGAGACGGTCACGGACTTGGTCTGGGTGCCGGTCTGGTTGGCGGTGTCCTTGACGGTGAGCGTCACCGAGTAGGTGCCGCCGGCGCTGTAGGTCTTGCTGACGGTCTTGCCGCTACCGGTGGTGCCGTCACCGAAGTTCCAGCTGTAGGAGCTGATGCCGTAGTCGTCGGTGGAGGCGGAGGCGTCGAAGGAGCAGGTCAGCCCGCTGCAGGAAAAGGTGAAGCTGGCCACCGGCGGGTTGTCGACCGGGGTGCTGCCAATCAGGCTGTAGAGCAGCCGGTTGGGGGAGCCCGTGCCGATGCCGGTGAGTTTGTTCTGGGTGGCGTTGTCGCGCAGGGCGTTGAACACCGTGGAGGGGCTCGCCGAGGTGTTTCCCGCCAAATACAGGGCGCCGACTCCCGCCACGTGGGGGGAGGCCATGGAGGTGCCGGAGATGGTGTTGGTGGCGGTGTTGGAGGTGTACCACGCCGACGTGATGCTGGAGCCGGGGGCGAAGATATTGACGCAGGTGCCGTAGTTGGAGAACGACGAACGGGCGTCGGAGGAGGTGGTGGAGCCGACGGTCATGGCTGCCGCCACCCGGGCGGGCGAGTAGTTGCAGGCGTCCTTGTTGTCGTTGCCGGCGGCCACGGCGTAGAACACCCCGGCGTTGATGGAGTTGGTGACGGCGGTGTCGAGGGCGGAGGAGGCGCCACCCCCGAGGCTCATGTTGGCGACGGCGGGCTTGATGTGGTTGGCGGTCACCCAGTCCACCCCGGCGATGACCCCGGAGTTGGTGCCGGAGCCGTTGCAGTCCAGCACCCGAACGGCGTACAGCTTCACCTCCTTGGCCACGCCGTAGGTGGCGCCACCCACGGTGCCGGCCACGTGGGTGCCGTGCCCGTTGCAGTCCTCGTAGCCGCGGCCGTCGCTGATGGCGGTGTAGCCGCCCAGTACCCGGCCACCGAACTCGTTGTGGGTGGAGCGGATGCCAGTGTCGATGATGTAGGCCCGCACGTTCGACGCGGTGGTGTTATAGGTATAGGTGGTGGAGAGGGGAAGGTCGCGCTGATCGATGCGATCGAGCCCCCAGGTGGCGTTGTTCTGGGTGGCGATGGCATGCACCACCCCGTCTTCCTCGACGTAGGCCACGCGGGGATCCTTGGCCAGGGCCTCCGCCTGCTCCCGCGTCATGCGCACGGCGAAGCCCTTCAGGGCGTGCTGGTAGACCTGCCGCAGCTCGGCGGTGTACAGCAGCGCCATCTCCTGAGCCACGTCCGCCACCGGGCGGCCGGCCCAGAACGACTCGTTGGGTCCGCGGGCGGCGCTGTCCTTCAGGACAACGATGTACTGACCGCTGACCGGGTTCTCGACGCGCCGGATCTCCGCCGCCTGCACGGCCACAGCGAGGACCAACGCGCCGCACATCAGGGTGGCTGCCACTCGATGCATCCTTTTTTCCTCCCTCGGGGGGCCTTCCCGTTCCCCCCACCTGGTGATCTGGGTACGACCATAGCCGAGCCACATGGGCTGTCAATCCCTCAAAAGTGGGATATGAGGCGGCACCACACGGCATGATCGCCGCGCCGAGGGTAGTCCTGGATGCCCCCAGGGCTGTCTAGGGCATCGCGTAGTGCAGTGGCCCGTCGGGGCCCACCGGCACCCCCAGCAGGATCCACACCGCCAGCAGGGCCGTCCACGCCACCCCGAAGATCAGCGTGTAGGGCAGCATGGTGGAGATGATGGTGCCGATGCCGTACTTCTCGTCGTACTTCTCGGCGAAGGTGACGATGAGGGCGAAGTAGGACATCATCGGGGTGATCACGTTGGTGATGGAGTCGCCGATGCGGAACACCGCCTGGGTTAGGCCCGGGTGGTACCCCAGCAGCATGAACATGGGGACGAACACCGGCGCCATGATCGCCCACTTGGCCGAGGCCGAGCCCATGAACATGTTGATGAAGGCCGACAGGAGCACGAACGCCACCATCAGCGGCACGCCGGTGAGGGAGATGCTGCGCAGCCCCTCCGCCCCCCGGATCGCCAGGATGAGGCCGATGTTGGAGTACGAGAAGAAGTAGACGAACTGGGCGGCGAAGAAGACCAGCACGATATAGCCGGCGAGGTGGCTCATGGACTCGGTCATCTGCTTGACCACGTGCTTGTCGTTGCGGGTCTTGCCCACGACGATGCCGTAAGCCAGCCCGGGCAGCAGGAAGGCGATCATGATGGCGGCAATCAGGCCGCGGAAGAAGGCCGAGTGCAGCACCCCCTCCCCCGGGTGGCGCAGGATCCCCCAGGACGGCACCACCGCCAGGACAAAGACGGCGGCGGTGAGGACGAGCGTCAAGCCGGCCGCGGCCAGCCCGCGCTTTTCGGCGGTGGACAGCTGCTCGATGGGGGGCGCCGTCTCCGGCCCCCTGTACGCTCCCAGGCGGGGCTCCACCACCCGTTCGGTGACCCACGTCCCCAGCACCACGATGAGCACCGCCGAGGCCACCATGAAGTAGAGGTTGACGGCGGGGGAGATGGTGATGGCCGGGTCCAGGATGCGCGCGGCGCTCTCGGACAGGCCGGCCAGGATGGGGTCGACGCTGGCGATGAGGAAGTTGGCCCCGAAGCCGGCGGACACCCCGGCAAAGGCCGCCGCCAGCCCGGCCAGGGGGTGCCGTCCCAGGGCCAGGAACACCGCCGCCCCCAGGGGGATGAGGATCACGTAGCCGGCCTCCGAGGCCACGTGGGAGACCACGCCGGCGAACACCACGGCAGCGGTGATGAGCCGGCGCGGGGCGGTGAGCACCAGGGCCCGGATGAGCACCGCCAGCAGCCCCGACCCCTCCGCCACCCCGATGCCGATCATGGCCACCAGCACCAGCCCCAGGGGGGGGAAGCGCACGAAGTTGTCGTCCACGTTTTCGAAGATCCAGCGGATCCCCTCGCCAGAAAGCAGGCTGCGCACGGTGATGGCCTCGCCGGTGGCCGGGTGGCTGGCGGTGAACTCCACCGCCGCCGCCAGGGCCGACAGCAGCGCCACCGCCAGGGCGAGGAGCGCGAAAATGGTCGCCGGGTGGGGGAGGGCGTTGCCCACCACCTCGACCCGGTCCAGGAGGCGGAAAAACAAGGTCTTCTCGTGCTTTTTCCTGGCTTTCTTGAACAACTTCCACCTCCGGGCGAGGCCGGCATCGCCCCCGCAGCCCCCCTGGGATAGTAGCAACCCCACCGCCACGATCCCGAGCCCTCCCGCAGGGCTGACCCCATCCTCCCGGTGATTGGAATATCGGCCTCTGGGTGGGACATTCTCCGCACAGTCATTCACGAGGAGGACACCATGAAGAAGCATCTGCACACTTTCACCCGGCGTGGGGCCCTTGCCCTGGCGCTGGGCTTCGCCCTTGCCACCCTGGCGGCTCCCGCCTTCGCTCAGGTGGGCACCTCGTTCCTGATCTTTCCCGAGACCGGCGGCGGCTATGTGGAGGTCCCCCACGCCGCGGCCCTCAACCCCACTGGTGCCATCACCCTGGAGGCGTGGGTCTGGCTTCAGGACCCCGGGTCGACGTGCTATTCCCTGGTGGGCAAGAACTACAGCGAAGCCTTCTGGGTCGGCATCTGCGCCGGCAAGATCCGCTTCTACGCCCGGGGTGGGGCGTCCGCCCGGGATTCGCTCGCCGACGTTCCGGTGGGCCGATGGTTCCACCTGGCGGTCACCCACGATGGGTCGGTACAGAAGTTTTACATTGACGGTGAGCCGGCGGGCGAGGCCAACATGGGTGCGGGAGCGCTCGGCACCAGCACCGCGCCGCTGCGCATCGGCAGCGACGTGAACTGGCAGGTGACTCCGCGGGGGGCGATTCACGAGGTACGGCTGTGGAGCATCGCCCGCACCCAGGCGGCCATCCAGGGGGATCGCCTGATGCGCATCACCTCCGCTCGCCCGGGTCTGGTGGCGGTGTGGCCGCTGGACACCGACGCCCGGGAGGTGATCGGCGGACGGGGCGGGACAGTGGTGGGCGGGGCCCGGTTCGGTGCCGACCTCGCCTTCGTGTGCCCTCACAGCTACTGGATTGCCACCGCAGCCCGGGTGCCCGGCGCAGGCGGCTCCCAGTGGTTCACCGACCTCACCGCCTTCAACCCGGGCAGCAGCCCGGTCGCCGCGCAGCTGTACCTTTTGCCCCGCGATGGGGATAACGCCAGCGTGGCGCCGCTGACCCGGACGGTGGCGGCGGGGCGGGCGCTTTCGCTCCCCAACGTGGTGCAGGACACCTTCGGCCAGTCCAACCTGGCGGGGGCGATCCAGCTGTGCGCCGACCAGCCCCTGGTGGTCAGTGCCCGCACCTACACCCGGGATGGGAGCAGGACCTACGGGTTCGCGTCCCAGGCAACCCGCCGGGAAAGTGCCATTGCCCCCGGGCAAACCCGGCGCATCACCGACGTGCGCGAGAACGCCGCCTTCCGCAGCAACCTGGGGCTCACCAACGTGACCCGCGGCACCGTCACCGTGAGGGTCAGACTGATCCTCGCCGACGGCACGGTGGCCGGGGAGCAGACGTACACCTTGAGGCCCTGGAGCCACATCCAGCGCAACCGGGTGGTGCGGGAGTTCACCGGCGCCGACGTGGCCGGCGCAACCCTCGTCATCGAACCCGCAGGCGGGGCGGTGATCGCCTACCTGGCCATCGTCGACAACTCCACCAGCGACTCCAGCTACATCGAGCCGATGTACTAGTCGAGAGCGGGGGCAGGTCGGCCGAACCGCGGCCGGGACCGCACGCCGGCGGCGCCGGGGCGCCGCCGGCGTGCGCTCGTCAGGGGCGCACCACCACGCGCCGCACCACCCGGCCGTGGCCGGGCGGAGCTGGGCGGGTGGCGGTCGGACTCGGGCGCGGGGTGGAGGTCGGGGTCACGGTGGGGC